>CAKVNP010000243.1 GCA_934777095.1 uncultured Clostridium sp.
ATTCCAAACTGTGCAACAGCACCTGCATTAATTTATGTGGGGTATTTAATGTTATCAATAGTTAAGAATATAGATTTTGGTGATATTACAGAGGGAGTTCCAGCATTTTTAACTATTGCATGCATGCCTCTTTTATATAGCATTGGAGACGGCCTTACTATTGGAATTTTAGCTTATGTAATAATTAATACAATATATAATCTAATAGTACGTAAAGAAGAAAAGAAAAAGATTTCTGCCGTTATGTATGTGCTTGCGGTAATATTTGTCTTGAAGATAATATTTTTATAAAAGTATTGATGTAAAAAAAAGATATAGAAGGTTGAAGGGGTTGTTGTAAAGCAATCCCTTTTTCTTGCGCAAAAAACTGTTGTGGGATAAAATGGTAAAGAGTAAAACGGTAAAATGATAATGTGTGGAAAGAAGGAATCAATATGGAGAAATGTTTCGGGGAGTATAATCCTAAGATAGAATATAGGGAAAGGTTAGGCTGTTATGCAGTTATAATAAATGAAAAGTGGCAGGTATGTGTAGTTAAGACTCCAGGAGGATATTTTTTACCAGGTGGAGGGATTGAATCTGATGAGGATGATGAGCAATGCTTAAGACGGGAATGTATTGAAGAAATAGGATACGATATTACTCTTAATGATTATATAGGAGAAGCTGCTGTTTATACGGAGACAAGAAAGAAGAATGATTACTTAAAAGCTGTAGGTAGGTTTTACCTAAGTACACTTAAGGAAAGTAATGAAGGGCAGGTTGATGAGGACCATGAAATGGTATGGCTGAATATTGGTGACTGTATAAGGGAGCTCTTTTTAAAAAACCAATCATGGGCCGTAGGTGAAGGGGTTAAAGTCTTAAAGAATAAAAGTAAAAATTCTGGATCAAATTATTTGGATGCTGAAGGAAGAATTAAGGTATGGCCATCTAAAAATAGCGAGAAGATTAAAATGTTAGAATACATGTCTACTAAATTTGAAAAGGAAGTTGAGTATTCTGAGAAAGAAGTAAATGAAATAATTAATAAGTGGCACACTTTTAATGATCTTTTTATTTTAAGAAGAGGAATGGTTGATTATAAGTTTATTAAAAGGACAAGAAGAGGAGATAAATACTGGAGAGATTAATAATTTCAATTATGAATTATAGATTATGAATTATAGATTATGAATGATGAATTGATGTGGAAACTCCAGGGGGTTTTAGAGGAATAAGATTAGAAAATAAAAAATCAAATCAAATTGTGAACAATTTGTTAACAAATTGTTGACTTTAGACTGTGAGGCAATTAAACTGTTATTTATCAGGAAGAAAGGTTAGTGAGCAGATTATGGTTAAAAGTATGACTAGCTTTGGCAGAAGCAGCAGTGAAGAAGGAAAAAAGAGATTTTTTACTGTAGAAATGAAAAGCGTTAATAGTAGATATTTAGATATTAATATAAGAATGCCAAAGAGCATAATTTCACTTGAAGAAGAAATTAGAAAAAGAATAAGTGAGTCTCTTTCTAGAGGAAAAGTTGATGTTTTTATAAATTTAAAATCTTATTCTGATGGAGAAGGTATACCAAAGTTAAATTTAAAATTGGCACAAGAATATTATAATTGTCTAAAAGAAATTGAAGAAAATATTGGTGTGAAAAATGATATAACAGTTTCTCAGATTGCGAGATTCCCAGAAGTAATAACTATGGTGGAAGAAGAAGATAAGATAGAAGAAATTTCTGAAGAGTTAATTCCATTAGTAACTTCTGCATTAGGGATGATGCTTGAAATGAGAAAAGTTGAAGGCGAAAAGCTAAAAGAAGATATCCTATTAAAAATAGATAAAATTGAAAGTCTAGTAGAAGAAGTTACTAAAGTGTCAGAAAATGTTCCAAAAGCATACAAAGTAAAGCTTGAAGATAGATTGAAGGAACTTTTAGGCGGCGTAGAAGTAGATGAAAATAGAATTGCTGCTGAAGTATGCATCTTTGCAGATAAATCTACTATAGACGAAGAAATTATAAGGCTTAACAGCCATATTAACCAAGTAAGACAAACTTTAAATTTAAATGAACCAATAGGCAGAAAGTTAGACTTTATAGTTCAGGAAATGAATAGAGAAACAAATACAATTGGTTCAAAATCTAGTGATATGGATATGACTAACTTAGTCATTGAAATAAAAAACATACTTGAAAAAATAAGAGAACAAGTACAAAATATCGAATAAAACAGGAGGAAGTTATGGGGATAAAGTTAATTAATATCGGTTTTGGAAACATAGTTTCTGCAAACAGATTAGTTGCTATTGTAAGTCCTGAATCTGCGCCAATTAAAAGAATAATTCAAGAGGCAAGAGATAGAGGGATGTTAATTGATGCAACTTATGGAAGAAGAACAAGAGCTGTTATTATAACTGATAGTGATCATGTTATATTATCAGCAGTTCAGCCAGAAACAGTTGCTCATAGATTAGAAACTAAAGACGATACTATAGACGAGGTAGAAGAATAATGCATAACAGAGGATTGTTAATTGTAATATCTGGTCCTTCAGGAGCAGGTAAAGGTACTATATGCAAAGCTTTATTAGAAAAGCATAAAGAGTTATATGTATCAGTTTCTGCTACAACAAGACAACCAAGAGCAGGAGAGGTGGATGGTGTAAATTATCACTTCACTACTAAGGAAGACTTTGTAGAAAGAATTGAAAGAAATGACTTTTTAGAATATGCCGAAGTTTACGGCAATTACTATGGAACTCCAAAATCTAAAGTTGAAGAAATGCTTGATAAAGGTGTTGATGTAATTTTAGAAATTGATATTCAAGGTGCTTTAAAAGTTAAAGAAAACTTTGAAGAGGGTGTATTCATATTTATTCTTCCTCCTTCAATGGAAGAGTTAAAGCAAAGAATAATTAAAAGAGGTAGTGAAACACCAGAGTCATTAATGACTAGATTTAAGTCTGCATATCAAGAGCTGAATTATGTATCAAAATATAATTACGCTGTTGTAAATGACGAAGTTCACTTAGCTGCAACTAAGATAGAAGGTATAATTGCAGCTGAAAAATGTAGAGTAGATAGAATAAAAGAAAAAATATTAGATTCCAAGGAGGGCTTGATTCATGAACAACTCTATGATTAATCCATCAGTAACAGAATTATTAGAAAAGGTAGAAGATAGATATTCTCTAGTTATTATTTCTTCAAGAAGAGCTAGACAAATAATAGATGGTAAAACTCCATTAACAGCAAACAAATCTAAGAAAGCATTAACTTTAGCGATAAATGAAGTTAATGAAGGATTTGTAACATACCACAAGACAGAAGAAGAGAGCCAAAACTAACATTATGAAAAAATGTGTTGTTATTGGTGTTACAGGTGGAATTGCAGTATATAAAGCATTAGATGTTATAAGTGCACTAAGGAAAAAAGATATAGATGTAAGAGTTATCATGACAGAATCAGCAACTAAGTTTGTAAATCCTCTTACATTTCAATCTTTAAGCAACAATGTTGTATCAGTAGATACATTTCAAGAGATTAAAGCTTTTGAAATACAGCATATTTCATTAGCTCAAAGAGCTGACCTTATGTTAATAGCTCCAGCAACAGCAAATATTATAGGAAAAGTTGCTAATGGAATAGCCGATGACATGCTTTCAACAACAGTAATGGCATGTAAATCAAAGGTGGTTTTTGCACCAGCTATGAATACTAACATGTATGAAAATAGAATTGTACAAGATAACATAGAAAAGCTGAAAAGCTATGGATATGGATTTATTGAACCTGCAAGCGGGAGATTAGCTTGCGGAGATATTGGTGTTGGAAAGTTGGCGGACGTAAATACTATAGTTGAAAGAGTACTTACTGAACTTGAAAATAAGGAACAGGATCTTGCAGGAAAAAAAGTATTAGTTAGTGCAGGGCCTACGATAGCTCCAATTGATCCAGTAAGATATATTACCAATAGATCTACTGGTAAGATGGGCTATGCTATTGCTAAGGAAGCTAGAGATAGAGGTGCTGAGGTTATATTAGTATCAGGACCAACTAACTTAGAGCATCCTGAGGGAATAAAGGTTATTGATGTAAAAACTAATGCTGAGATGAAAGAAGCCATGTTCAATAATTTTGAGGATGCTGATATAGTAATAAAATCTGCAGCAGTTGCTGATTATAAGCCAGAAGCCTATAGCACTGAGAAGATTAAAAAAGGTGAAGGTAACTGGAATTTAAAACTTGAAAGAGATTCTGATATACTGAAATCTTTAGGAGAAAAGAAAACTCATCAGGTTTTAGTAGGTTTTGCAGCTGAAAGCACAAATGTTGAAGAAAATGCAAAGGCTAAAATCACTAAGAAAAATTTAGACTACATAGTTGCTAAT
>CAKVNP010000244.1 GCA_934777095.1 uncultured Clostridium sp.
GCATTTCTAGTTTTTAAAGCTATTAAACATTTGAATATTGCTGTAGAAGTTGGGTTTGTTGTTGGAACTATTGCAGATATAACTCCAATCGGTTCTGCAACCTTTGTTATTCCGCTTGTTTTATCTTCTTCTAAAACTCCACAAGTCTTCATGTTCTTATATTGATTATATATATATTCAGCAGCAAAGTTATTTTTGATAACTTTATCTTCAACTATACCCATTCCAGTTTCTTCAACTGCCATTTTAGCTAATTTAATTCTGTTGTGGTTAGCTGCTAAAGCTGCTTGTCTAAAAATTTCATCTACTTGTTCTTGTGTAAAAGTAGCGAATTGTTTTTGTGCTTCTCTTAATTGTTCAATTCTTTTTGTTAATTCTTGAGCGTTTGTAACCTTCATCTCTTATACCTCCTAAAAGTACCTCTATATATTAAGCTGTTGTAACTTATATACTCTTTTTATTAATTCTTGTAATTATTGTTAAGTTTTTAACACTTCCTACAAACTTATTGTATTACATTGTTTATTTTTTGTCAAACTATTTTTTAATTTTTTTTAAATATTTTTTTATTATTTAAAATTCTCCTAAATCCCAATTCCTTCCAACACCTTAAACATTCTACTTTAGACCTTTACAAACCTTATCTTTTCCATTTCGACACAATTTATCTATTATTTCTATAACATTATTTTCTTCCTATGATAATGCTCCTTTCAGTTAATTGTTATTATAATAACAAAGAGTAATTGTTATTTTTAACATTCCCCCTCTTTATTTCTATTATATTGTTCCTTAAGCTAGTACTTATTATAAGTAGATTATATTTACACCTTTGCCAACACCCACACACCTCCAAACTCAGCAAGCAATTATCCAACGGATAATTTTTGCGCCCTTACCTACTTTCCTGCCTAACAGACAACATTCACCACCATAATTCTTCAACAAAAAAAGTTCCGAATCTTAGATTCAGAACTTTTTACATCCACTTGATTTCCGGTCAACATTCACTAAGTAAACTGCGATCACTTAAAACATCAATAATTTTTTCTCTTCCAAAAGACTCCATTAATTTTTCAGTAGTAAGACCTTTTTTCTTTTCACCTTTAACATCAATAATTATTTTCCCACCATGAAGCATCAACAATCTATTACCAAATTCTAAGGCATACTTAAGATTATGAGTTACCATTAATGTAGTAATATTTTTTTCTTCTATTATTTCATTTGTTATTTCAGTAATCCTTAAAGCAGTCTTAGGATCCAACGCTGCAGTATGTTCGTCAAGCAATAATATTTTTGGTTCAGACATAACAGCCATCAATAAGGTAAGAGCTTGTCTTTGTCCTCCTGAAAGCAATTTAACCTTATTATATAGCTTATCCTCCAAACCCAAATTAGCCTCTCTTAGTATATCTTTATAGTAAGATAGCCTTTTCTTATTTATGCCAAAAGATAATCCATATGTTTTTCCTTTATTATCTGCCAAAGCTAAATTTTCTAAAATAGTCATATTGGGTGCAATTCCTACACTTGGGTTTTGATATACCCTGCCGATATTTCCTGCTCTTTTATATTCATCCGCATTAGATACATTTTCTCCATCAAGAATTATTTGCCCATCATCTATAGGAATTGTTCCACTTATTATATTAAGCAATGTTGATTTTCCTGCACCATTTGATCCTATTATGCTTACATATTCACCCTTGAATATTTCTAAATCAAAATTTTCAAAAATCTTATTTTCGTTTATAGTATTAGGATTAAACACCTTTGACAGTTTCTGAATTTTCAGCATTTCCATCACCATCCTTAATCCTTTTTCCTTTTTTATTTTTCTTAAATTTAAACTTATTATTAGATGCTAAAGCTATGACAACTATAATTGCTGTCATCAGTTTTAAATCATTAGGATTTAAATTCAGCCATAAAGCTAACGCAACCACTAGTTTATATACAATAGCTCCTAAAATAGATAAAGTTGTTACCTTTACAAAAGAAACTTTTCCAAGGAGCGATATCCCAATAACTACTGCTGCCAATCCCATAACAACTGTTCCCTGGCCCATCTGCACATCAGCGAACCCTTGATATTGAGCAGTTAATGCCCCTGCTAATGCAACAAGTCCATTACTAATCATAAGTCCCAGGACCTTAATCCTATTTTTATTTACGCCTAACGCTGATACTACTTGCTCATTATCGCCCACAGCTATTAATAACATGCCTTTTTTAGTTTTCAGGAAAAGATCCAGCAGTATCTTACAGATTAGAACTATAATAAAAATCAATACTATATTGCTTATTTTTAAATTTTTAAAAATATTTTCTGTATTAAATAATGACACATTAGACTTTCCCATAATTCTTAAATTAACGGAGTATAGGCCAATCATAACTAATATACCTGACATTAAATTAGTTATTTTTAACTTCACATGCAATAAACCAGTAATAGCTCCTGCTATTAACCCTCCTGCTGCTGCTATTAAAATGGAAAGCCAAGGATTAACTCCACTAACTAAAAGACTGCCTGAAATTGCTGCACCTAAAGGGAATGTACCATCAACTGAAAGATCCGGAAAATCTAGAATTTTATATGTTATATATACGCCCATAGATACTAAAGCAAATAATAACCCTTGCTCCAGCGCATTTATGATAGTGTCCACTAATTTACCCCTCCAGTAACAAATACAGCCTTATCTTTTATTTCATCAGGAATTGAGATATTCATTTTTTCAGCTGTTTCTTCATTTATGGTAATTGTCATATCCTTTAAAGTATCAATTTTAATATTAGATACATCTCCTCCTTCTAAAATTTCCACTGCCTTAGCTGCTGCTTCTTTTCCTAGCTTATAATAATCTATTCCTATGGAGCAAAGTCCACCTTTACTTACACCAGCCTCTTCAGCGCATAGCATTGGAATATTTTTGCCACAGCAGATACTGCCTATTAAATCATATGCTGATGCTGCAGTATTATCTGTAGGTACATATAATGCATCTATTGAATTTATTACAGAACTTAAGTTTTGATTTATTTCGCTTACATTTGTTACTGAGATTTCTTTCACTATAATATTATTATTTTCTGCACTCTTTTTTAATTCTTCTACTTGAATAAGAGAATTAGCTTCTGATGAATTATATATTACCCCTATAGTCTTTATATCCTTAGTAAGTGATAATAATAAATTAAGCTGCTGATCCATTGATACCATATCTGAAGTGCCTGTGACATTTGTACCTGATGCATCCCATGATTCTGCCACCCCAGCTTCAATTGGATCTGTCACAGCAGTAAATACTATAGGTATATCATTTGTTGCATTATAAGCTGATTGTAATGAAGGAGTTGCTATAGCAAAAATCATATCTACTTTATTAGAAACGAATTGATTTGAAATAGTCTGGGCTATAGATATATCACCTTGAGCATTTTCATAATCAAATACTATATTTTCGCCTTCTTTATACCCCTCTTCACTTAACCCATCAACAAATCCCTTTCTTGCTGAATCTAGTGCATCATGCTGAACATATTGAGTTATTCCTATAGTATACTTCTTATCATCCTTATCTTTTTTGTCCTTAGAACAGCTTGAAAACAATACGCCAAATACCATCAGAACTAGTATAAGCGCTATTCCCCTTCTTTTTCTCATTTCCCTCTCCTCCTTACTATCATACAGAACTGCTGATTCATCAAAAAAGAATAAATATACAATTCTACTATTTAACCATTATATGCTTGCATTTTATAAATAAGACTATTTTTTAACACAGTCATTGATTAAACAAAAAAATAAAAGATAATTTAATAAAAAAAGAGATGTATTTTAAACGATTTATCATTTCGTTTTCATACATCTCTAAAATATTTTTAGTTTTATATTGTTTTCTATATTATTACAGCTAGTAAAATTATAGCTATTGAACAAAATCCCAACAAAGCAGAATTTTTAAATATTCGATAAATTGAATAGCGGCTTATTTTATCAATATATCCTTTAGGATATATCACCTCTAACTCATCTCCCACTTTCAAATCTTTAATTTGATCTAAAAATTCATCACCTGCTTTAACTCTCTTGTTATCATCCTCTATTTCAATAATGGGATTTATTCCTACATTATAAATCTTATTTCTATCTGCTGTTATAGTCATGTAACTATAAGGAGCTAATTCAATTAATTTTGCCCTCTTCTTAACTCCTCTCCTGTAAAGACTCACTTCCTCGAATCCTACTTTAAAAGCTAAAAATAATACCACTACACCTAAAATAAGCATAATATTAGCAAACATTAAATCCCCTCCTCCACAAAGAATAAATGTTTTTAATATGATTTTTCAACCACTATACTATAT
>CAKVNP010000245.1 GCA_934777095.1 uncultured Clostridium sp.
GTTCTATTATAACCTTAGACATAACCTTTATTCTAATGTCATTTTCTTTATCTTTACCTGCTTTAGTAATTATTTTTTTAGTTCTTTCCTCAATACATATTGCCTTATCTATTATATCTATAACATTATATGCCATATAATCACACTCTTCTTTTGCTTTTTATTTTATTATATATTATGAAAAAATAAATTACTATATCTTTTATCAAAAAACTTAACATAATAATTATTATTACATCTAATCACTAGAATAAACAAGGTTGTAATTTATTACTGCTATAATAAAAAGTACTAGATAATAATTTATGAATATACTGCTATTAATATTTCTTGCAAACTAATTGAAAGTAATATTAATATTACCATTTTCACACTGAGCTGATATACTTTTTTCTCCTGACTCCTTATTAGCTTTATCACCTTGTTCTATACCACCAACAGTTACTGTGCCATATTCACTATCTAAAGAATAATTAAATTCATTTTCGTCGCCTAGATAATTCAATTCAATATCTCCATATTCATTATCTATCTTTGATGAATTACATTTTAATTCATTAATTTTTATATTACCGTCTTCAAGATCTGCTTCAAGGCTATCAGTAGATAAACCAGCAAATTCCACATTTCCATAATCATTATCTAAATAAGTCTTATTATTTATTGTTATATTGCTACCATTAAAATTACCGTCATTCATATCACATTCAAGGTTATCTGCCACTAATGAATCTATAGTAACATTCCCATATGAATTATCTAGCGTTACTTCTTTAGCTGTAATATCTTTTAGTTCTATATTACCATCATCAGCATTAATTATAGCCTCTTCCATTACTAAACTGCTTAAAATAACACTGCCATAACTATTATCAATAGATGCCTTTGCTAAATCAATTCCACTAATATTAATATTACCATCATCTACATCTATCTTTGCTGAATTAATTTTTGCATCTTGTGGAACATATATTTTTAAGCTGCTGCTTTGATAATTAGCATTAAAATTAATATCAAGAATTGTTAACTTATCAGCAGGTTTAATTGTTAATGTTCCATTATCATTATAATAATTAATATCTCCTTCAGCTTCATCATATGCCAGTTCAATTCTATATTGGTCTGAAGAAACTATCTCTATATTATCTATATCAGTATCTATGTCTATATCTGTAAAGCTATTTAATTTTTCACTTTTAGTAATTAATTTACTATCTGTAGTGTTATTGCCAATGTTAAATCTTATATTAAAAAGATTACTACCCTTATTCTCATAACCTGCCATTGATAATGCCACGCCTATCACAATTATTGCTAAGGCAGCTATGGCTAGTTTCATTGATGTTTTCATACTCTCTCCCCCTTTTACTTACCATAATTATACATTAATATTCTTCACAATTTTTGTAAACACTTTTTTATTTATTTTTCTTTGAAATAAATTTAACTATTTCATCTGCTACCACCTTAGCATGTGCGGCAGCCCTTACAACAGTATCTGCTCCTGTAACTACATCACCTGAGGCAAATACACCTTCTCTTGTTGTATGACCATATTCATCTATTACTAATAGTCCCCATTTATTAGTGGCTAGTCCTTCAGTATTAGCAACAATATTATTTCTTGGATTTTGGCTTACAGCAATAATAACAGAATCGCATTGGAATAATCCCTCAGTACCTTCAATATTAACTGTAGAAACTCTGCCATCTTCTGATATCTCATTTCTAGTTTCTATATACTTTATTCCTTCTTCAGTAATTTCTAATGGCGCCTTAAATAATTCAAACTTAATACCATCTTCTTTAGCCTCCGCTAATTCAGCTTTTGTACAAGGCATATTTTCAAAGCCTTTTCTGTAAACTATATATACTTCTTCAGCACCATTTCTTTTTGCCGTTCTAGCCGCATCCATTGCAACATTCCCCGCTCCGATAACAGCTACTTTCTTACCTAATCTATACACATCTGGTGACTTAAGATAATCTATAGCATAATGAGTATCGCCAAGAGTTTCACCTTTTATGTTTAACGTTTTAGGGTTCCATACCCCTGTTCCAATAAATATTGCATCATATCCATCACTTAATAGCTTATCTAAAGTTATTACAGGTCCTATTAATGTATTAGGTCTTATTTTTACTCCTAATTCTCTAAGTCTTTCTTCATATACATCAATTAAACTATTTGGCAATCTATATTCCGGAATACCATATCTTAATACTCCGCCTATTTTTTCATGGGCATCAAAGATAGTTACCTTATATCCTTTAATTGCTAAAATAAATGCTAAGGTAATTCCTGCTGGACCACCACCAACAATAGCAATCCTGTTATCTATACTGCCTTCTGGGTTAAGCTTAACATTTTTAATATAATGCTCTGAAATATATTCTTCCATCTTACAGAAACTAACTGGCTCACTTTTTATTCCTCTAATGCAATTACCTAAACATTGATCTTCATGTGGGCATACAATTGCACAAATTGCACTAATTGGATTATTATCAAATAAAACCTTACCGGCTTCCATAATTTTATTTTCCTTAAAAAGCTTAATTACCTCTGGAATTGAAGTTTCTATAGGGCAATTCGCCTGACATCTTGGGTTTTTACATAATAAACATCTATCTGCTTCTAATAATAACTTTTTCATTATATTTTTTTCTCCTTCGTACCTAAATATATTTATACTCAAAATAAATAACTTCTTAATTAAATTAAGAAGTTATTATATTACATTATTCTATATTATACCTTAAATTATGCTAAATACATAATCTTTAAATTCATTGAATGCTGCTTTTTCAATAATGATCCCTTTATTAATTTTACCTGTACTAAAATTATATTCAACAAATCCATAGTTAAATATCGGACTTGTAAGTGTTAAGCTCGTATCCGCTATTCTATAATTTACTTTATTCTCTATAGCTTGTTTACACACATCTAATATACCTTCTAAATCAGTTATCATACCTTTATCTGCTAAATTAGCTACAAACATAAACAAATTAAACCCGCCTATTAATGGGCTAGCCATTTTATCTGAAATATAAAGTACTTTATTGGTAGCATGAAAATATTTAATCTTTTCATAAGATACTGTCTTAAATTCATTATTTACTTCAATACTAATATTTTTAAATTCATTTATACTATTTACGACATATTCCCAAGCTGTTGCTGACCCCATATTGTTATTTCTAATAATCTGCTGATATTTAGCAAAAGCATCTTCAGCATTCTTAACTGTTTCTAAAATCTTACCATTTACTGTTATTGTATATTCATTGTTATCATAAACTAAAGCTATCTTATTATCCATAATAGACTCCTTTTTCTAACTAATAATAATTATTATATCATATTAATTATTATTTGAATATCAATAAAATTATTTATTGGAGTTTATTCTTAATTTCTTTAGGAAAATGTCCCTTTAGCGTCCATAGCGGGCATTTCTCCATAGTCTGTTCTATAAGCACTTGTAAATTTCTTTTGCCTATTTCACTCTTAATATTTATATCTTTTGATACTTTTTCACTAATAAGGCTGCTTGAGTAACCATTTTTTATCATGAACTTAATTTTTCTTAATTCATTTAGGCTTTTCTCTTTATCTTTATAATATCTATTTAATATTACATATATTTCCCTCTCAACCTTACTCAAAATACAAGCGCACTTATATACATTTTCTAATTCTTCTAAATCATAATACCTATATCCCATATTTAATTCATTAATTTTTTTATGTATATATTCTTTATCAATTATGTTTAAACTACAATAATTACTATTTAAATCTTCGCTAAACAATTCATATCTTTGATTATACTGCCATAACATAGTTAATATCTTATGAGCTTTATATTCATCATACTCATACAATGTTATATACTTCTCAATTAATGTAAAAGGAATTATTCCATAGATATCTAAAATAATCTTTGATATATCAATTATATTCTGCCTATCTCTTGCCTTTTTTAATACACATTTATTATCTATCTTATTATGTATAATACTCTGCAATTCAATAGGGATTCCTATTTCACTACTTTCTTTATTAAATTTAATAATACCTAGAAAACCTAGCGACTTTACCGCACTTTCATTCACCTTATTATTGTAGTGCAGTTTATAATTTTTATTACAAAGCTCTTGTAATAGAAGAAGTTCCTCATATATTATCATCTCTTCAATGATTAGCTCTATATTATCACAGGTATGCTTAGCCAACGAATCAGCTAAATCACTTTTTAAAGTACTCTTTGTCCTAATATTATACACTTTAATTATTTCTTTTAATTCACATATTTTTTTTGAAAGCATTATTTCATTTATATGATATTGATCATCAATAGTATC
>CAKVNP010000246.1 GCA_934777095.1 uncultured Clostridium sp.
AGACAGTAAAAGAAATTTTAGATTTTAATAGTCCAACAGGTTTCTGCTTTGAAATCATGGATAAAATAGAATATATGGTGAGAAAATTTGGGTATGATTTCACAAGAACTAATAAAGGATGTGGGATAGTAACTATACCGGGGAAAAGCAATGACAAGGTGATTGGTCTATCAGCACATGTAGACACATTAGGAGCCATGGTTAGATCTATTACAGGTGAAGGTAAGCTTAAATTTACTTTATTAGGAGGACCTATTGTACCAACTTTAGACGGTGAATACTGTACCATAAGAACTAGAGATGGCAGAACTTATTCAGGAACATTTTTAAGTACAAGTCCCTCTGCCCATGTATTTAATGATGCTAGCACAAAAAAAAGAGATCCTGAAAATATGGAAGTTAGAATAGATGAAATTGTAAAATCAAAAGAAGATGTTGAAAAGCTAGGAATCGGCGTAGGAGATTTCATTTTTATAGATCCAAAGACAACAATTACGGAATCAGGATTTATTAAATCAAGATTTATTGATGATAAAGGAAGTGTTTCTGCACTTTTAGCTTTACTTGAAGTATTAAGCAGAGATCAGATAATGCCTGCATATACTACAAAAATAGTATTTTCAACTTATGAAGAGGTAGGACACGGTGCTTCATATATTCCAACAGATATAACAGAAATGATAGCTGTGGATATGGGATGTATTGGTGATGATTTAAGCTGCAGCGAATATGATGTTTCTATTTGTGCAAAAGATTCATCAGGGCCATTTGACTATAACATGGTAAGTAAATTAATTTCTCTTGCAAAAGAAAATGGAATTAATTATGCAGTTGATATTTATCCTTATTATGGATCAGATGTAGCAGCAGCTTTAAGAGGCGGCAACGATATAAGAGGTGCCTTAATTGGACCAGGAGTACATGCATCTCATGGAATGGAAAGAACTCATTATAAAGGATTAGAAAATACTATAAAATTATTACTGTTATACTTACTATAAAATAAAAAGTGAATAAGCTAAAAGACCTGCAGAAAATTTGCAGGTCTTTTTTTGCAGAACTTAAAGGTTAGGAGAATTTTTTTCTGCTATATCTTCCAATTCCTCTAATATGTCATAATAGTCAGCATATTGATTTAAATGTGCTAAAGCGATTTTTCCTGTAATTATTGGATCATCATCAGTAATATTTGTTTCAGGAAAACGGAAGCCATGCTCAAGTTCTATATTCATTCCCAAGGTGAAATCATCTAGAGTAAAAAGCTCACTATTAAAACAAATGCCAAGTATCTTAGCAACCTTAGCTGCATCTTCTTTTGAGAAGTAAGGAACTATATCTTTTTTTACTTTTTTACAAGAGTAATTATATTTACCCATACTGCAGTTCTCCTTTTGTAAAAAATACATACCATAATATATTATGATTAAGGGAATAAAAAGTGTAATTTTAGCCAATTAAATTAAAATAAAGATAAATGTTGACAGATTCTGAGTATTTTGATAGGATATAGTCAATAAGTGATAATTATTATCAATTGGTACAGAGAATCATTAATAGTTATCAAAGAGATATACGGAGGAAAAATGAAGAAGAGATATTTAGCATTGTCCTTAATAATATTATCGCTAGTGTCGTTATTTATTGGTGTAAGTAACGTAAGCCTGCTAGATATATTAAAGGGCAATACGGATAAGATAAACATTATTTTAATCAGCAGGCTACCAAGAGTAATCAGTATTATAATTTCAGGGATGGGACTAAGCATAAGCGGACTTATTATGCAGCAGATCAGCAGAAATAAATTCACTTCCCCAACTACAGCAGGAACAATGGATTCTGCGCAAATGGGACTGATGTTTGCCATGATTTTCATGCCTGCAGCAGGGGTGTTGTCTAAGGCGGTATTTTCATTTATATTTGCCCTTTTAGGATCTTTTATATTTATGACAATACTTAAGAAGATAAAGGTGAAGAACGTAATATTTGTACCATTGGTAGGGATGATGTTTGGGAATTTAGTAAGCTCAATTACATCATTTGTAGCATATAGCCTTGATATGAACCAATCATTAAATGCTTGGTTTCAAGGAAGCTTTTCAACTGTAATGAAGGGTAGATACGAACTTTTATACCTATGTATACCAATGATGGTCTTAGCATTTATTTATGCAAATAAATTTACTATAGCTGGAATGGGCGAAAGTTTTTCAAAAAACTTAGGGTTAAATCATGACAGAATAGTAAATATAGGATTATCTTTAGTATCAGCTGTATCGGCATTAACCTTAGTAATGGTTGGTAACATACCATTTATAGGACTTATAGTTCCTAATTTAATTAGTATGATAAAAGGGGACAATCTAAAGAATTCATTAGTTGACACATGTCTTTTTGGTGCAAGCTTTGTACTTTTATGTGATATAGTAGGACGAGTAATTATTGCTCCTTATGAAGTATCTATAGGATTGACAGTAGGAGTAATTGGCAGTGCTATTTTCCTATTCTTAGTTTTAAGGGGGAAAAAGTAAAATGGTAAGCAGTAGAGAAAAGAAAAATAAAAAATTAATTATGTTATTATCAATAATTACAATATTAGCATCAGCAGCTTTTATCTGTATAGGATTAAATAAAAATAATATGAGTTATCTTTTATCTAAAAGGATACCAAAGCTTATCGCAATAGCGATAAGTGGGGGAGCAGTAGCAGTTTCCTCAATAATATTCCAGACTATCTGTCAAAATAGAATTTTAACTCCTAGTGTATTAGGATTAAATTCAGTATATAGCTTTTTCCAGACAATTGTAGTATTTATTTTTGGTTCAACAAGTATTGTAATGACAAATGGAAATCTTAATTTTCTTCTTTCTTTATTAGGAATGCTCTTAATATCAGCAGCATTGTATAAATTAGTATTTAGAAAGAATTCTAGCAGTATTATGCAGCTTATGTTAATTGGATTAATACTTGGAACATTCTTTAATAGCTTAACTTCATTTATGCAGGTTATTATAGATCCAAATGAATATTTAACACTTCAGTCAAAGCTGATAGCAAGCTTCAGCAACGTCAATACTGACATTCTGCTATTTGCAATACTGATAATTCTAGGAATTATACCATTTATCTATGATGATATGAAATTATTAGATGTAATGTCTCTAGGAAAAGAGCATGCGATAAATCTTGGTGTGCCATATGATAAGCTTACCAAGAAAATGTTAATAGTAGTAGCTATTTTAACGGCACTTTCAACAGCGTTAGTAGGACCAGTAACATTTTTAGGACTTATTGTAGTAAATATAACTTATCAGCTTGTACAAAGCTATAAGCATAAGTATTTATTAACAGTTTCAATATTAATCAGCATCTGCAGTTTAGTGGTGGGAGTTGTATTAGTTGAAAAAGTATTTACATTTAATACGACATTAAGTACAATAATTAACTTTATAGGAGGCTTATATTTCCTATATTTATTACTTAAGGAATCTAAGCTATAAGGGAGAATGAGATGATAGAAGTAAAGAATTTAACTAAAAAATATGGAAATAAAGAAGTGGTTAAAAATGTATCTTTAAATATTGAAAAAGGTAAAATGATCTCTCTTATTGGACCAAATGGAGCAGGAAAAAGTACCGTATTATCAATGATTGCAAGACTAAGTGATATTAGCGAAGGCGAAGTGATAATTGACGGTGTACCATTAAAAAAATGGGACAATAGAGAGCTTGCAAAGAGAATTTCAATATTAAAACAAGCTAATGATATAGATTTAAAATTAACTATTAGGGAACTTGTAGAGTTCGGAAGATTTCCTTATACACAAGGGAATCTAAACGAAGAAGACCAAAAATTTATTAATGATGCAATTGAATATATGCAGCTTGTAGATATTCAAGATAAATATTTAGACGAGTTAAGTGGTGGACAAAGACAGAGAGCATATATCGCAATGGTAATAGCGCAAAATACAGAGTATATTTTCTTAGATGAGCCATTAAATAATTTAGATATGAAGCATTGTGTACAAATGATGAAGGTAATAAGATCATTAGTTGATGAGTTAGGAAAAACAGTAGTAACAGTACTCCATGATATTAACTTTGCCTCATGTTATTCAGATACAATAATAGCTTTAAAAAATGGTGAGCTTTATAAAGAAGGAACTGTGGAAAAAATAATTAATAAGGAATTATTAGAAGACCTTTATCAAACAGAATTTAAAATAACCGAAATTGCAAATAAAAGAATTAGCACATACTTTATTTAAGATGTGCATTTCTTTAAAAATATAAATGATAATGAAAATCAATATAATTTAGGAGGAAATAATAATGAACAAAAAGATATTAGGAATAGTAGCAGCTGCAGCA
>CAKVNP010000247.1 GCA_934777095.1 uncultured Clostridium sp.
AAATCCTTGTGCTGCTGTTTTAAAAATAGCGCTGCATTTTCTTCAAGTCTTATTTTTTCAAGAGGAGTTCTATAGCCTTGGCCTCTTAATGGATCTTCATTCTTTAATTCTACCAGTTTCTCGATTGAATTAATTCCGTCACCTATTACATTAGCTGGTACCCTATGTAATATGCCTGCTACTTTATCATCTATTACTAAAAATCTATATTCTTTCCCTTTAATGAATTCTTCAATAAGAACAGTGTTGTCAAATTTAAAGGCAATTTCAAATGCTCGTATTATATCTTCTTCATTTGTTCCTTCTGGGAAAATACTTATCCCCGTACCAAAATTTGTTGATTTTGGTTTAATAACTATAGGCTTATTAATATAATTTCTACATCCTATTTTAGCTTCAGCTAAAGAATTAAATTCAGTTCCCCTTGGAACCTTTACCCCATGCTCTTCTAATACCTTTTTAGTAACAGTTTTATTTTCCATTATAAGCACTGTAATATAATTTTCCTTTGAATTTTTATTAGCTTGCTTTACATATTCTATTTTTCCATGATTTTTTAGTGAAATAAAATTTTCACTCCTATCAATTACTTCGAACTTAATTCCTCTTTTAATTGCTTCCTTCATTAATATTTGTGTAGAAAGCTCTAAATCTTCGTATCCTTCAAGTTTAAACCTATTATTATAAGCCTGAGTTTTATATTCCTTTGCAAGGTTTAATGCTGCATTAATATATCCTTCTTCTTTAACTTTTTCCAAGAACTTATAACTATAAGTCAACTTGCTATCCTTTATTTTAGCAGCCATTCTCTCAATAATCTGTTCTTTGCCTAAATGGAGCTCATCATTTATTACCCTAATTTCCTTTATGATATCTAATGACCAATCAATTCTGCTGATAACTTTCCCATCCTTTATCAGCTCTACATCTCCGCCACCATATTTTGCAATTAAGTGCTGGTTTTTAAGAGCTTCTTCCTGCCATAGATTATAATTGCTTTCATCTTTAATTAAGAAATATATATTAAGTAATTGCAGGAATTCTAAATCTTTTAAATTTATTCCACCTTTTTCAAAAGGATTTATATCTATGCTTCTATATTCTAAATACTTAATTCCATCCTTTTTTAGCGAGCCTAAAAGATCATGAGGATTCTTAGCTTTTAGTCGTACCTGGCTATATAATTCCTTATGGCTTGATATCAAGTTATCCTTGATATAATTATTTATACTTTCTACATATGAGTTTACCGTTGTATAATCTGGATATAAATCCACTTTATTTTTATAACCACATTCACCATTTCTATGAGATATAGCATTTTCTATACTATAGCCATCTTTACTTACCTTATTTAACTTACATTTACAGCCATTAGTAAAACTTTCATGAATAACAGGAGCTCCTCCTAAAAGATATACAACTAACCATCTATATCTTAAATAATTTCTAGCAACCTTTAAATATACCTCATTTTTAAATTCCTGGTAGCTTTGATTTTTCCCCTCTGCTTCATATAATCTTTCGATAAAGCTTTCTTCAAATGAATAATTATAATGTATTCCTGAAATAAGCTGTTTCTTACCACCATATTTCTCTAACAGCTTTTCCCTATAAATCTGTGCTTCTTTACTTTCTTCGCTATATATAGCCACTGGAATCTTGTCGTCATCTGGTATATCACATGGCATTGACTGTGGCCATAAATATTCATCTCCTATTTCCATTGCTGCTATATCATAAAGAGCATTAGTAAAATTATAAGCCTCTTCTACAGTTTTAAATGTCTGAGTTATCACCTCTATTTGACTTTCAGAAAAATCAGTTGTTATATAAGGATTTTTCGATTTATCTCCAAAACTTTCAGGATGCACTAAGTTTGATAATTTCCCCTCTTTTGTAACTCTAAGCATCTCTCTCTCAATTCCATAATTACCTTTTAATAATTCTGCTGACTTAAATAAGCCTTTAATACTCTTTAACATTTTTGTATTCCTTTCTTACTTTTATATTATATATTATAAAAGCTGTACTTCCTTTTAATATACTTGATATACAGATACTTAACCACACACCATTAACTCCTAATATTTTAACAAATATCAAAGCCATAGGTATCCTCAGTATTGTAAATATAATACTAATAGCAGCTGGTATCTTAGGCTGTCCTAATCCTGTAAACAAACCATTAGAAACAGTTTCCATAGTGCTGAATATCTGTGAAAATGCTACTATTTTTAGATAAGCTGAGGCAATTGCAATGGTATCTTCTTCCCTAATAAATAATTTAATTATAGGTCCATTGAAAAACATAAATATTACTGCCATAAATATTGAGTAAATAATTCCAATTTTTAACGATACTGAGTAACCTTCAATTATTCTATCATGCTTTTCTGCTCCATAATTCTGTCCCGTAAAACTTGCAATTGCTCCATGAAGTCCACCGATAACCATATATGTGATTGATTCAATCTGTAAGGCTATTTTTTGAGCCGCTATTGCATCTGAGCCAAACTTCCCAATTATTCTAGCTAAAATTATATTAATCAAAGTAAAAAGAATTCTTTGGGCAGACATCGGCAATCCCAATATTATAATTTCTTTAATCTTTAAATACTGAACTCCTTCTCCACGGGAAAATCTTAAAAATGACATAGATTTACGTCTATATAATATAAACATAAGCATATTAGCAATTAATGTTGCTACTGCTGCTCCGATTACTCCCATTTTTAACACATATATAAAAATAGGATCTAATAATATATTGGTAACTATCCCAACTGTACTAATTTTCAATGCTATTTTATTATTTCCAAAACTCCCTACGATTTTTGCATAAAGCAAATTGTAGAAAGTAAAAAATAGTATTGGTGCATTAAGTGCTAAATAAATATAAGAATCTCTTTCTACACTAGGATTATTTAATTGTAAAAATCCTATAAAGCCTTTCCCTGCTAAGATTAAAATTGCTCCATATATTATCCCTATAATAAAATTTAATAGAAGGCCTGCATTAATATATTTTTTTACTTCGTCATCTTCTTTTCTTCCTAGTGCATGTGAAACTTTAATGCTTGTTCCTATTACCACAAGTGCATTAATAGAATATCCAAGCCCAATATAAAAGCTAGATGAGCCAATACTAGCTACAGCATTACTACCTAAACCGCCCACCCATAACATATCTACAATATTATAGGTAAACTGTAAAAGTGAACTTCCCATAATAGGAAGAGCTAAAGCTGTTAATACCGATAATACACTTCCTTTTGTTAAATCATACTTTTTCATATCTACTCCTTTATGAAAATTTCGCTTTCCTACTTTCCTTTACAAATACACCCATCAGTGTCTGTTGTTATACTTAACATAAATAAAATCAACCTATTTGCATTAGTTAAATTCAGTTTATAATAGCTCCAAGTTCCTTCTTTTCTAGCGTCAACAAGTCCGCATTCAACTAAAATCTTCATATGGTGTGAAAGTGTAGGCTGTGTAAAATCAAATTCTTCTAAAATCCTACATCCACACATCTCTCCTTTAGATAATAAATTGATAATCTTTAATCTTCTCGCATCGCTCAAAGCTTTAAAAACCTTTGAATTAGCTTCATATATATTTCCCATTCTTCCTCCTTATATAGATATTCATCTATATATAAATATAGTCACCACTTTTTTCATTGTCAATATCTTTATTTTCCCACTATGGCTATTTAGATATACTCTTTGCATCAATAAGTAATCTTTAGTACATTCAAGCATAAAAAAATTGCCTAGTCATTATTTAGATTTTTCAATCTCTGGTACTAGGCAATATATGCTTTTTATCTCTCATCAAATATTTTGGCAAGTTTTTTCCCCGATATTTCTTTTCCATGTCCTACATAGGCTTTTTCAATTTTGAATTTTTTTAGTTTTAAAAGGCTCTTATTTAAATCTGCAAAATTCTCTGCAAGCACTCCCTTTGCTGGCTTTATTATATCTATCAGCGTATCACCAACAATTGCCTGGTTCTGATTTATAATTAATCCTATAGAACCTTTTGTATGTCCCTTTAATGAAATTATTTTCCCTTCAATACCATATTCACTTAAATCATCATTATCTTCTAAATATATGTCCGGCTCAAATTCTTCAATCTTTGTTTTTTCCATGCTAACTAATGATACCTTTTTTAATATGTATCCCAATAGCCCATTAGAATATATTTCTCTTTTATTATTATCCTTTATTAAAGCAATATCTTCCTTATTCATTGCAATCTTTGCCTTAAAATAATCAGCTAAAAATTTAGCATTGCTAATATGGTCTAAATGTCCATGAGTTAATATGATTAGCTTTATATTATA
>CAKVNP010000248.1 GCA_934777095.1 uncultured Clostridium sp.
TGATATTGGTGTTGACTTGTTACATTTAGGACATACTAAATACCCCTTTTTTACTGTAGCTTTTTCTTTTGCCAAATTCATTTCATCTTTTGAAGCATTTTGAATTATTTTAATATCAAAGTTATTTCCTAGACTATTATATTGTAATTGAGCTATAGTCTTATAACTGTCACTTATTATCCAATTAGGCGATAGTGGCACAATACATCCACATTCTGGACATATTGTTTCATGACAATACAAATAATATTTAGCTTTCCATCCCTTTTCGTTATCTTCAATTCCCCATTCATTAAACTGTTTAACAACTATATCATATACTTTTTCCTGATATTTTTTTAGTTCATTTACTTGTATATCTGATTTATTAATCAAATTTAAATCAGACCATGTTAATAATCCTGCTAGTGGATTTAAATCTGATGCATATACATCACAACCAATTCTTCCCGCTTCAAAGGGAATGCTACCTCCTCCTGAAAAGCAATCCCCAACTTTAGGAATTCTCCCAAACATTCGTATTCCTAACTCATTAATTAGTTCAACAATCGTTTTACTTTGTGTTCCTAAATGCTTATTTATTTTTTCCCATTCAACATCAGATTCTCTTATCTCTTCTGGTCTATTACAATACTTTATCTTTTCATCATATGACAGACTACTAAATATTTTATTTTGCAATTCATTTTTTTCTCTAACTGACAATCCCTTTTTATATTTAGTTAAATAAACTCCTCCACTTTTCTCAAAATATACTTCCTTTTCTTTTTCATTGCATTTTGAATATATATCCTTAATACTAATAGATTTATTTTTTCTTAAACTCAATCCATAATTATCCATAGTTAATATTTTCAAAAATATCTCTTTATCTTTTTTAGGATTATTAGTTGATGGCATAAGCAATGATAAAATTATAGCTCTAACTAAAATTAAGGGTTTTCTCCCCCACCATTTTCCTAAACCTGTAAGAGTTTGATTACTTCCTGACATTCTTTCTTTATAACTCTCTTTTGATATCTTAGATACTGGAAATTGGACTTCTATAAATGATTTTTTGTATCCCATTTTCTCTTCCCCTTTTACCTCATATTAATTATACATTTTTCTTTTCAAATAAAACCTCAAATAAATCTCTTTGATGCCTTGATTCATCTATAGGATTTTCTGTAAGAGCATATCTTATTGCTTTTCTCCATCCCTTGTTATCATATAAGCCTCCTGTACTTGCGTTAGTCATAGTAAACAACCACCAACGCTCTTCTGCTGTTAATCCAAGCCAATTTCTTATAGCTACAGGGATAACTGCTGGGTCACAATCTTCTATTGCCCATACAAGTAATAACATTTCTTTTCCTAATAACCTTTGAACAGGTACTTGTCCTACTTTCCACTTTCCAACGGTTACATTAGATTGTTTTAATCTATTATTAAACTCTGTTTTCAAAGTTTCCTCTATAAGTTTCCATTTATATTTTGATATTTTAGCCTTTGGTCTATCTTCAATTTCATTAATTCTTTGAACTTCACAATCATCCCAATGAAATCTTTCATAAATCATTACATCACCATCTTTAGACCTAGGAATAACAACTAAAAAATGCTGACTAGTATCTTCTTTAATAAAACCAAATCCTAAACTTAATCTCTTAACGGCCATATTACTGCACTATCTCACTTTCCTTAAATTCTGATAAGCTTAATTTCTTTTCCTCTATCCACTCCAAGAAATTTTCACCTTTATCAAACTCTATAACATTATATTCAAAGGTAACATTAGTTTTACTTTCTTCCATAAATGATGATTTTAATGTATCAATTGTACTTTCTAATTTATCTAAATCTACTATTGTTTTCTTACCTAATGAAAGCTCTAACCATCTATCTCCATCATTATCATTCTCTAACTTTAAAACAACATCCCTAACTTTAGCATTAACCTTTCTTAAAGCTTTAATATCTTCATATGTTGCATTTGTGTCAACCCTATTAAAATACCTACGTATAGTTAGTTTCTTATCCTTATCAATATTAATTCCAGTAGGCTTTTTGTTATCTATCTTTATACTTTCTACCGTAAAATAATTTCCTTTATATTCAGCAACAAATTGAACAAAAGTTGTTCCCCTAGGCACTAAAAATTCCCCATCATATATACCACCATTTTCCTTTGGATTTGAACCATCTGTAGTATATCTAATATTAGCTTTAGGATTAGTTTCTAATTTTAACATCTTACCACTTAAAGTATCTCTAAGTTGATATCTTACCTTTGGTTCATCTGTCCATGTTATAGCTTCTCCTGTTGGATGTTCATTAGAACTATCTATACATAAAAATGATAATTCTAATTCATCTGTTCTAAGGTTATTATTATCTTCAACTTCCATAGATGCTGTTGTTGCTACTCCACCAATTTCGTAATATACTTTATCCCCGTATTTAGGACGTACTCTTAAAACACTTTCTCCTGTTGTTTCATCGGTTCTAATCTTTTCTATAGAAACGCTAGTATGCTCTTTTTCAAATGGTCCCTTTTCTATATATGAACCATGTTCTCTCCAAGTATCTTTTTTAATACATTCTACTTTAATTTTATCTAGAGCTGATGGTATATGCCATTGCCATGTTGTATTTGTCGCAGCTCTTTCTTTTACTTCGCTCCACATCATTTCTTTTCTAGTGAATAATCTATCTTCAATTTTCCTTACAAATGAATCATTTGAAACATCATCAGTAAATTTCATTTTACTTTTTAATAACTTTGTTATTTGGTCTTCGCCATCATATTTATTTTCTTTAAACTCCATTTTGAAATCTGCTGATGCTATTCCTTTTTTATTAGGATAATATAAAGTAACAAATGTTTCTCTTGCACATTGTATTACTGACATTATCTTTTTACTATGAGTATCCAATGCCATTTGATATTGTTGATTTTTTTCAGGAACATTATCATCCCTCATTCTTTTAATTATTGTTTCTATAGCCGTTAGCTCTTTAGCTGCATTATATAATCTCTTCATTGTATCTCTTTGTCCTGATAAAAACATAACTCTATTTTTATAAGATGTATTATTATAGAATTTTTCTAATTCTGGATGAAGACTATTCCCACTATAAGGTTCAAATATTATTAAAGTAACTTTATCTACAGATAGCTGAATTTCATCTATTGCAGGAAATATCTCTAATTGTTGATAGCAATCCTTAATGCTTGGAGTAAATCTATCTTTTAAGAACTTTCTTAACTCCTTTTTAGCTTCTTCATTACTATATCCTTCTACCAATGAACACATCTCTGCAATCATATTTTTTGTGTTCTTAAAAAATACCCTTCCATCCCTATCAGTATCCAAATACCAAGCTTTTACTTTAAATTCTTCTAAAGACTTCTTTATATTTGTAATATCTTTATTAGGTTCACATAAATCACCTATTATTTCTGATACTGATAATCCTAAAAGAGCATGTGGAACATCTGCTAAAGATGATACTAATATTAATTTTGCAACTTCTTGTACTACTGTTGTATTATAAGTAGCATCAATTTGCTCTGCTACAGATTGTCCATGTGCAGCAATATCATGTGATACAGCATTAGTTAATGATTGATTTATTTGTGTAACAATAGAAAACATTCTCTTATCATTTAAATCAAAATCAAAAACATTTATCATATATTTGCTTTTAGCTAAACAATTATCGCCAGTATAAATCTGAGCAACTATTTTTCTCATTAGCCTTATTAGTCCTCTAGTTTGTTGGAATCCTGGGTTTTCTTTAAACCTTGCATAAAGGTCCTTTATCGATGGGTGAAATGGATATGAATCTTTAGCTGCAACATAAACTTGTTCAGCTGAAATGTTTGTCAAATTCATTTTTCTTGCTTCATTAATTGCATTTTTATATCCTTTAGCAATTTCATTTATTTCGTTATCGCTTGCTACTTCTGCAAACAATCTTTTTCTTAAAATATAAAATATTTCATCAGATGAACTACCAACAGGTTCTATATCTATTGCAGAACGTCCAACCTCATTTTCTAATTCCTTGAATGTAGTTTGAAGTAGTTCACTTCCTGATTCATATGTTGCCTTTAAATCTGAAATTACAAGACAAACATTAGATAATTGTTCTTTTCCTAAAGCTGAAAGCAAATTAGATATTGCCGTTGTTGTAACCACAGATAAATCTGAATTACCTATCATTTTTGCTTTTGCATTTTCTAAATATGGAGGAAGCTCATCTAATAAAATAAGTAATGGCTCTCCTTGTAATAATTTTATCCATGCTCCTTCTCCTGGTGCTGATAATGGAGTATAGTAATCTTTAAATAAATCTCTTTTCCC
>CAKVNP010000249.1 GCA_934777095.1 uncultured Clostridium sp.
TAAGATAAATGGTAAGAGTGTTACTCCTAATCTTAATAAGTTATCTAGTGAAGGGCTTTATTTTGATAATTTTTATCACCAATTACTATAGGCAGATTATCTCTACACAAAGTAATATCTCCAATTGGATAGTATTTACCACATCTTAATACTTCAATAAAATAAAGTTCTCCTTGTGTATTTAAATACTCATACATTCTTTTAAGCTTTTCTTCCGTATATAAAACAGCAGCTGGTCCATCAACTTGCTTTACTAATTCAAAATCCTGATACCATTCAAAAGCAAAATCATATTTTCCATCATAAGCTCTTAATCTTAATCCCTTTTCTATTTCGATTTTTGCTGGTTGCTTAAATTTATCTATTGCCATACTTAAATTCCTCTTCAATGTTATTAAAAATACTATTATTCTCTTTCCCTTGCAAAATTATCGTTGCTAATTTATCAGCCTTTTCATAATAGTAATTAAAGACTTCATCTCTTTCTCTTGTTATATCCTTTAATTCACTTTCAATAAATTCTATACACTCGTTTAAACATGAAAGGATAATATCCCATACATACTGCTTATAATCAGGCTTATAAGCTAACCTTTCATATACTCCTTTAATAAAAATCTTACGATATTCATCTGTCATATAAAACGGAAAAGGAAAATACCTTTCAGAACCATGAGTAATTAACCTAGCAAGATCTAATGAATAAGGCATTATACCTGCAAAAGCCCAATCTATTAAAATAATTCTGCCATTATTATTTATTGCATTAAACTGCAGAAAATCTCCATTACACAAAGTTCTTGGGCACTCCAACTGTCTATCCAAAAATATTTGGTATGCTTCAGCTAACTTTTCTTCATTTTTTAAACATTCAGCTCTTTTATTTATCCTTGTCTAATACCTCTGAAACGATTATCTAATTTTTTCTCTGCGAATTCATCTTCCTGCCAATACAAATTAAATATCTGGGCTAAGCTATCAGCACATCCCACTGCCATTTCCTCATTAAAATTTCTTAAGTCTTCCCCTGCGATATATTGCAAAAGAATCCATTGCTGCTTGCCTTCCGTTATACTTCCTAAGTATTCTGGCACTGGCAGCCCTTTATCTCTTAAAATATTTTCATATACTTCTATTTCATAATCATTAGATTTCTTTAAGATATGGCTTTGATTTTCAAACGATATTTTATACACATCATACGCTCTATCATACTCTTCACTTTTTTCATGAAATTGTTCAACTGATATACTTTGCAGCTTTACTCCCTTTATTAACTCTACAATATCATTTATTTCTTCTATTTTTACTTTATTGATAATTTTTTCAGTATATAACCCCTTCATGTTCTTATTCTCCTATTTTTCTCTCCATATACTCTTCTTTAGACATGTTGTAATATAATACCTTAACTTCCCTATCATTAAAAAATACCAGTTTTTCTTTTCTAGTAAATTTGTAATTAAATCCGCATTTTTCATTTACTCTTTTAGATTTATAATTATAGTCATAATGTCCACACAAGATTAAATCTAAATTCATTTTATTAAACCCATAAGCAAGCAATGACTCTACTGCTTCTGGCACATACCCATTACCCCAATACTTTGGATTTAATACATAACCAATTTCCCTCTGCCTTAAGCCTTGTACATTTTCAGCTGTTCTTTTATTATGAAGACCTATGCCACCAATCACTTTATTTTCTTCCTTTAAAACAATGGCATATGAATCATTATTCCTAATAAACATCTCGATAATTTTCTGGCTTTCTTCTACAGACTTATGAGGTCGCCATCCTGCATTAGGTCCTACCTCTTCATCTTTTCCATATTCATATAAATCATCACAATCCTCAATCTTCCATTGCCTTAGCAAAAGCCTTCCCGTATTTATTTCTTCCATAGTACTTCCCCTTTTATATCCTTTTCTTAAAACATATCACCCTGTTTGCTTCCTCAAAACCTGTAGACAAATGAAATTTTAAGCTATCCAAATTACCTATTTCACAATCACTGGCAAATTCTGAACAGCCTTTTTTCTTCGCCCAAGCTTCGCAGCTTTCTATAAGTTTTCTGGCCTTTCCTCTTCTACGATAATCAGACTTTATATAAATACCTTCTAAATAGCCAACAGGAGAACTTTCCGTCCCTTCCACATAATCATAGCGCAGGCTGCATTGTGCAAAGCCTATTAGCTCATTACCTTCATATGAAATTAAGATAACACTATTCTTTGAAGTGATATAAGCAAGCATTTCTTTATATAATTCTTCCTTTTCATGGCCTGGCCATAAAAGCTGTGCCAACCCTATGACAGTATTAGTATCACTAGCTAATGCTTGTCTAATCATTTCCTATCTCCTTTTCCATTAAATATAAGTCATATTTTTTGTTATTACCTTCTCTAAAAACTCTAAATCCTTCTTTTAGCCAAAAATTATACCCTACAACATTTTTTCTAATTACACCTAATTGGATAATCTTTTTATTTTCTTTTTTACAAGCACTTTCTAAACTTTCTATAATGACACTTCCAATACCCTGCCTTTGAAATTGTTTATCTAGCTTTAACAACCCAATCCAAAGAGCATCCTTATTATCTTTGTTTTGAAAGCTGTATCCATCTAAAAAATCTACTACAGCCACTAGTTCATTTTCTTCATTATAAATACTAAAAAAGTGCTTTTGTTTAGGTCTAATAAATTCAGGAATATCATTAATATCCTCTAAAACATTTTCTAGCTTAACCGGATAATTATCTGATACTTTTTCATAATAATCATTAGATTTATATAGCTCAAAAATATCTTCTATTATATTATCCTTAATAAATAACTTCTTTTTTCTTAATTCCTCTTTAAAATTCTCTTCTAACATATTTGTACCTCTTATATTTTTAATAGCAGATCAATACGGACAGCCTTATTTTCTACATCACTATTGCTATACTCATTTAAATCAATCCTAGTAAGCTTAAATCCATGCTTTTTATATAGCTGTATGGCACCAAAATTACAAGTCTGTGTCTCCAAAATAATTCCCCGAATACCATCTAAAGACTTAGCATACTGAATCATTTTTACCATCAGCTTATCTGCTATACCTTTCCTTCTATATTCCTTACTTACATAAATATTACTTATTCTAAAAAGCTTATGCCACGCTTCCACACTGCCTTCAATAAATGCAACTGGCAGATTATTTTCAATAATGCCAAAAGCCACTGGGTCTTCCAGCCACTCTGAAAACAATTCATCTTCAAATCCTCTGGTAACTTCTCCTTGTGGAAAATCCTTCACTTTAAGAATAAAACCATTTTCTAGAACATCAACATCATAATATTTATCAGTAAAATATTGTGCTTTAAACTTATAGCCTTGATATTTTTCTTTATCTAAATTAATTATTTCCATTAAACTACCTCATAATATTTTTCTATATTAATTGCTCTATATCTTAATTAATATTATCCATACAACACCTCTTCATTTTTTCATAATATTATTGACCTAATTCTTCAAAATCTCCTTCAGGAATTTTAATCTCAAAGCTGGCACTGGTATCTACCCCTGCAACTACCTTTATTCTGTTTTTTCCCTTCTTAATCTTCAAATTACTAACTGCATAGCCCTTTATCGGTGAATCTTTTGTCATTTCTACAATATTAGTAATTGAATCATCTGGTGAAATTAAAACAAACTTCATTTTGCCTTTTGTTATGTTTAACAAATATGTCATCTCTAATTCCATATCTTCCTCTGCATTATAAGTCCAAATTGTATCCATACCTTCTATCTTTCCAAATTCACCAGTTATCTGCTGTCCTTGAATTTTTTGATTATAATTAACTAGACTATAAGTTTTGCTTGTACTGGTAATTTTTTTATCATCATTATACATTGCTTCAATATTCTTAGCAGATCATCCTGTCATCACCATAAATACTATTATCAGCATAGTAAGACAAATATTTTTCTTCATTATTAACCCTTCCTTTTTATTAATCTCATACTATCTAATCACAAAGATAATTATTCCCACCAAAACACAGGGAATTATCCCTAATGCAAGTCCTATTAATCCATGAACAAAATGATACTTCTTTTGATGATACGCTTTGTCCATATTTTCAGTGCCTGGTAATCTTACAGATTTCATATTAGCAAATAATATCCAATCCATAATAAAACAATCCCAAACATTTATTACAAACCAAATAAAGTAGCTGCCAAGGAACCCATATAAAAAAGTCTTAGCCCCTGCAAATACCATTAATAAAACCATCACTACCATTGCTATGACAAAAAACACTCCTTTTTTAGTAAGAGCCTCCTTGCTTAATGG
>CAKVNP010000250.1 GCA_934777095.1 uncultured Clostridium sp.
TATTGCTTCTTCTCTAGTTTTAGCATAAACTATAAGCTTAGCAATCATCGAATCATAATATGGTGGAATAGTGTAACCACTATATATTGCACTATCTACTCTTACTCCTAATCCCCCTGGAAAATTAACTTCACTTATAGTTCCTGGAGATGGTCTAAAATTATGTGCTGGATCTTCAGCATTGATTCTACATTCTATAGCATGTCCATTAATCTTTATATCCTCTTGTGAAATTGAAAGCTTATCTCCTTGGGCAACCCTTATTTGTTCCTTAACTATATCAAGATTTGTAATCATTTCTGTTATTGGGTGCTCTACCTGTATTCTAGTGTTCATTTCCATAAAATAAAACTTCCCATGACTGTCATAAAGGAATTCAATAGTGCCTACACTATTATAATTTACTGCTTTTGCTGCTTTCTTAGCAATTTCACCAATATAATTTCTTGTTTCCTCTATCAACACTGTTGAGGGAGCTTCTTCAAGAACTTTTTGATTCTTTCTTTGAACAGAACAGTCACGTTCTCCAAGATGTACTGCATTACCATAGTTATCGCATATAACTTGAATTTCAATATGTTTTGGATGCTCGATATATTTTTCTATATACATCTGATCATCATTAAAATTAGCCTTTGCTTCAGATTTTGCTGTAGTAAAGCTATTTATAAACTCTTCCTCAGACTGCACAATTCTTATTCCTTTTCCTCCACCGCCAGCTGCTGCTTTAATCATCACTGGGAAGCCAATTTCCTTAGCGATCGCTAAAGCATGTTCATTACTTTCAATTATTCCTTCATATCCATCTACTACAGGAACTCCTGCTTCTTTCATTCGCTTTCTTGCTTCTGCTTTATTTCCCATAAGTGATATTGCTTCTGCATCTGGACCTATAAATGTAATATTACATTCTTTGCACATCTTAGCAAAATCGCTATTTTCTGAAAGGAATCCAAAACCTGGATGTATTGCATCAGAATTAGTAAGTATACATGCACTTAGTATATTGGGAATATTAAGATAGCTATCTTTTGAAGCAGCTGGTCCTACACATACTGCTTCATCAGCGAGCTTTACATGAAGTGCATCTTTATCTGCTTCAGAATATATAGCCACTGTCATTATTCCCATTTCCCTACATGTTCTTATTATTCTTACTGCAATTTCCCCTCTATTAGCAATTAGAATTTTCTTTATCATAATATCACCTATCCTATTGCAAATAATAATTCACCTTCACAAACTTTTTTACCTTCTACAGTTGCAGATGCTTTTCCTATACCTATATTTTTTTTCATTTTAATTATTTCAACCTTTAAATGTAACACATCTCCTGGCAATACCTTTTGTTTAAATCTTACCTTATCAATTCCTGCAAAATATGCTGTCTTGCCTTTAAATTCATCTTTGCTAAGTATTGCTACTGCTCCAAGCTGAGCCATTGCTTCAACTATTAAAGCACCTGGCATTACAGGCTCTTGTGGAAAATGACCTTGAAAAAATGGTTCATTTATTGTGACATTTTTATATCCTTCAGCCCCTGTTCCAGCATCTAGTTCAGTAACCTTATCAAGAAGCAGAAATGGATATCTATGTGGAATTATTTCTTTTATTTCATTTACATCTAACATAATTAATTTCTCCTTATTTTAAATATTGGATCACCATATTGAACCATTTCACCATTCTTCACCAAAATTTCTACTACTTCTCCACTTTCCTCTGCTTCAATTTCATTCATCAGCTTCATTGATTCAATTATGCAAAGTATATCTCCCTCTTTTACCTTTGTTCCTACCTTTACGTAGCTTTCACTATCAGGAGATGGTGCATCATAAAATGTTCCAACTATAGGTGATTTAACAAATGTTATATTTTCATCATCTTCTGCATCTTCAGTATTTTCTAGTTTTTCTGAAGTTAATGCAGTTTCGGAAAAATTATTTTTCTCTAAAATATACGAAGGTTCCTTTGACGCATTTTCTACAATTCTGCTAATTTCAGTACCTTCATCTCTTCTAGTATCTGATTTATCTAATTTTAAGTGGCAGTTTTCTATATCAAGTTCAAAAAATGATATCGATGATTTATCAATTTTATCTATAATTTTGCCTACATCTTCAATATTCATTACTTGTCAAATCCCTCCCACTTCTTAAATAGCAATGTTGCATTATGTCCACCAAAGCCTAGTGAATTAGTAAGTGCATATTTTAGATTTTTATATCGTCCTTCATTTGGTACATAATCTAGATCACATTCTTCATCTTTAACTTTATATCCTATTGTTGCTGGTATATATCCATCTTCTAAAGCTTTAACACATATAACTGATTCAACTGCACCTGCTGCTCCTAAAAGATGTCCCGTCATAGATTTTGTTGAGGAAACTGGTATATTATATGCAGCTTCTCCAAAAACCTTCTTTATTGCTAAAGTCTCAAATTTATCATTAAATTCTGTACTTGTTCCATGTGCGTTTATATATGAAACTTCTGCTGGTTCTATTCCTGCCTCATTTATAGCTAATTTCATTGCTTCTGCAGCTCCTTCTCCATTAGGATCAGGGCATGTAATATGATAAGCATCACAAGTTGCGCCATAGCCAACTACTTCAGCATAAACATTTGCATTTCTTGCTTTTGCATGTTCATAGCTTTCTAGTATTAATACGCCAGCTCCTTCTCCCATAACAAAACCAGCTCTTTCTTTATCAAATGGTATTGAGGCTCTATTTACGTCCTCAGTAGTATTTAATGCCTTTAGATTTGTAAATCCAGAAAGTGCAAGCTTAGTAATAGGAGCTTCAGTTCCGCCAGCTATCATAATATCTGCATATCCATGCTTTATTGCACGATAAGCTTCACCTATGGAATTAGTTCCTGATGCACAAGCAGTTACGCAAGAAGTATTTATTCCTTTTGCTCCATATTTAATTGCTATGTTTCCTCCTGCCATATTAATTATTGACATTGGTACAAAAAATGGAGATACCATATTAGTTCCCTTTGTACTAAGAACCCCAAATTCATGTTCAATAGTAGAAAATCCTCCAATACCAGAACCTATTATCACTCCAAATCTTTGCTTATCTATCTTATCTAAGTCTAGTTCTGAATCTTTTATTGCTTCATCTGCTGAAACCATAGCCATTTGACTAAATCTGTCCATTCTTTTTGCATTTTTAGCACCTAGCTTTTCCTTTCCATCAAACCCCTTAACTTCAGCAGCTATCTTTACCTTACAGTCTGATGTATCAAACGCTTTTATATAATCAATTCCACATAAACCTTCCTTAATGTTATTCCAAAAGCTATTAGTGTCATTTCCTATAGGAGCTACTATACCTAAGCCTGTAACTACTACTCTATTTTCCATATTAAGTTCTCCTCCTACATTACCATTCCGCCATCAACTTTAATTACTTGCCCTGTTATATAATCTGAGTCTTCTGAAGCTAAAAAACCTACTGCTTTAGCTACATCTTCTGGCATTCCAAATCTTTTAAGCGGAATCATCTTTAACATTTCATCCTTTACTTTTTGATTTAAGCTTTCTGTCATTGAAGTGTTAATATACCCTGGGGCTATTGCATTAACCTGAACCCCTCTAGATCCAAGCTCCTTAGCAATTGATTTAGTCATTGCAATTACTCCTGCTTTTGAAGCAGCATAATTAACTTGTCCTGCATTTCCTATAATACCTACTATTGATGATATATTAATTATTTTTCCGCTTCTTTGTTTAACCATAATTGGTGCTACATATCTCATACAGTTAAAAGTACCTTTTAAATTAACATCCACTACTTGATCAAAATCTTCTTTTTTCATTCTTAGGATAAGTCCATCTTTTACTATACCTGCATTATTTACAAGTATATCGACTTTTCCAAAGTTGTCTTTTGCCTGTTCAATAAGATTTTTTGCTTCTTCTTCAATACTTACATCTGCTTTTACTAAAAGCACTTTAATTCCAAGAGCTGATAGTTCTTCTTTAAGGGTATTTGCTTCTTCTATGCTGCTTCTATAATTCACCACTATATCTGCTCCAAGGCTTGCTAGCCTTGTTACAATAGCTCTACCAATGCCTCTTGTTGCTCCTGTTACTACAGCGCATTTACCTTTTAACATAGCATTTCCTCCCTCAATGATTCTTTGATAAACTCTACCGTACTTTTAAGACTTTCATCGTCATATACACTATAAACTTCTGCATTTGTATCTATCTTTTTTACAAAACTACTTAATGTTTTTGCTGGTCCAATTTCTATAAATGTATTAACACCTTCATTAATCATCTCTTTTACTATCTGGGTAAAAAGTACTGGGCTATTAACCTG
>CAKVNP010000251.1 GCA_934777095.1 uncultured Clostridium sp.
CAATACCACAATTTTTTATATTTAATATTTTAATTAGCTCTACTTCACCTTCGTCTAAATCTCTGCAGGCAAGTATAAAGATATTTTCAGGTTTTACTTTTACTCCTTTAAATAAAATAGAAGTTAACCCTTCGTATCCTACGCCGATAGAAGCTGCTAGAGGCATACCATGAATATTTCCACTAGGAGATGTTTCTTCAGTGTTTAAATCACCGTGTGCATCTATCCAGATTACTGCTAAATCATCACCATAATATTTACTTACACCAGCAATTGAACCTAAAGCAAGAGAATGATCTCCACCTACGATTACTGGAAAAGTATTATCAGTTAAAGCTGAATATACTTTGTCTGATAAACGAGTATTTGATGCAATAACTTCAGCTAAGTATTTCATCTTTGAATTATCGAAATACTTGTCCTTTTCATCAATAACTTTTATATCAATATCACCAAGATCTTCGATTGTATTATGTTCATTAAAAATCTCAACAAGATTATTTTTTCTTAATATTTCAGGTCCCTTTTCAACTCCAGGTCTATCACAACCATAAAAAAGAGGCATACCAATAATACTAATATTCATACACAGAACCTCCGTTCATATAACAAAATTTGACACAATAATTATATATTAATACTTATAATACTATAAGTAAATATAAATTTAATAAAAAAATAATCTTTTTCAAAGAGGCAATAAACCATTACTAATATTATGCCCTTTATAGAAAAATAAACAAGTAAATATTAATGCTAGATAAGTAATTAATTATAAAAGAAAGAATAAAATTAACAAAATTTGATTTTAAAAAAATTTATCTTTTAAGTTAAAAAAGTATAAAATAAATAAAGGGGAAAAGGTGCAAAAAATCAAGAAAAACAATGTAATATGTTGTAATTTATTACGAAATAGTTATATAATAATGATAGAATAGGAGGCATAATGATGGGAAAAAGATGGACAAAGAAAAAAATAGCACTTGTTTCTATAATATCTGCATTAGTAATAATTTTTTCAGCTGCAGCTTTAGCTTATAATCACGTTAAAAATAAAATATATGTAAAAAGTGATCGAGGAAATAATACAAAGGTAGCGGAAACAAAATACGAAGAAGTTAAAGGAATTACAAATGTATTATTAATTGGTAGTGATGCCAGAGATTTAAATGAAAATAGTAGATCTGATTCTATTATTATAGCTACACTTGATTCCAATAATAAAAAAGTAAAGCTTACCTCTCTTTTTAGAGATACTTTAGTTGATATTCCAGGGTATGGAGAAGGAAAAATTAATTCTGCATTTATGCTAGGCGGACCAGAGTTGTTAAAGGAAACTATTAGCAGTACATATGGAATATCAATAGATAAATATGTAGTAATAAACTTCTGGGGATTTGAGGCTATTATAGATCAAATCGGTGGACTAGAAATAGATGTTAAAGATTATCAGCTTGAAGAATTAAATAAATATATAGGAGAGTCTACTGGCGGAAATGATTGTCCAGTAGAAAAACCAGGATTACAGCTTTTAAATGGAAAACAGACTTTATCTTATGCTAGGATAAGATATAACGTAGGCGATGAATATGAAAGAACCGATAGACAAAGGGAAGTACTTTTTAAAGTTGCCGAAAAGCTTAAAGAAACTAATCCAAGTAAATATCTGGGGATAATGAACTGTATGCTAGATTATATAAAAACTAATATAGATCCGTTAGAAGCTTTAAATATGGCATATACAATTTATAAATTCCCAGAACTAGTAACTGAACAGATGCAGATGCCTATTGTAGCATTATCAGATGCTAGAAATTATAAAGATTTAGGTTCATGTTTCTTAATGGATCAAGAGCAAAATGCTAAGTTTTTATATTCATTTATTTATGGAGATAAAATTCCAACAGAGGAAGATTATGATTATGATTCTTTATATATGGTTTTACAGAAGTATGCAGCAGCTGAAGCTGAATATAATAAGGTGAACAATATTAATCAAGATAATAATAATGACGCTTCTAAAGAAGAGGAAAAAGAAGAAAACGTTGATAAAAATCCTGAAAAGCAAGAAGAAAACAAAGAAAATGAAAATAAAGATGAAAATAAAAACGAAAATGTAAGTAATGAAACAGAAGATAAGGATAAAAATACTCAAACAAATCAGCCTTCAGAGCAGGATAAAGTAGAAGTACCAGAAAAGGAAGAAGATAAGGATAAAGAACCTATTAAGGAACCTTCTCAAGAACCATCTAAAGAAGAAGATAATGAAGTAGTTGAACCTGATAAAAATGAAAGTTCTACTGAAACAACCGTTCCTAAGCCTAACACTAATACTAATAGTGAGCAAAATACCAATAGTGGACAAAATAAAAATTAATTAATTATTTAAGGAGTTGTAATTTAGACAACTCCTTATAAAATATGAATTAATTGTAATGTTTTTATGGATTAATTATGATATAAGGTATAATATAGTCATTACATATTAAGTATGATATAATTTAAAAAAATGAAAGGAGAGTGACGTTTTGGGAAGACTAAATGATCAATTATTCAGCATTATAATTTCTGTGCCAGCAGTAGTTATTGCTTTTACAATACAGGGGTATGCAAAGGCTTTTGTAGCGGATAGATTAGGAGATAAGACACCAAGATTTCAAGGAAGGCTTACTTTAAATCCAGCGGCACATATAGATTTAATTGGTTTAATTATGATATTAATTTGTCATTTTGGATGGAGTAAACCGATGGAAACAAATCCAAGAGCATATAAAAGAGGTTATAAAGATTCTATTAAGGTTTCAATAGCAGCACCACTAGGTAATTTAATAGCAGGCTTTTTAGGTGCATTACTATATGTTGCATTTATTAAGTTCTTTTATTTTTCTATTCCACAATCTGTATATGTTGTACTAGTAAATATGATTTCTGCTATTTTATCAGTGAATGTAGGATTAGCAATATTTAATTTATTGCCATTACCTGGACTTGCAGGGTTTGATATTTTCAGGGATTTAGCACCAAAGAAATTCTACCAAGTAGCAGATAAGATATATCAATATCAATTTATTATTTTGATAGGTGTTATCTTAATAGGTGGAAGTATAATTTCTATTCCAGCTTCTGCAATAATCAATGGATTTATATATATCGCAAGAATAATATTTAGAATATAATAGAAAGTGTAAAAATATTATGTTGTACTACATAAATTTTTACACTTTTTTTATAATGAAATAAATAAGGAGTTTATTTTAAAGTGATAGATATAGTAGCTAAAGAAGCAGCGAAAATTCTTAATTGTAATGAAGAAATAATAAAAAAATATATAGTTAGACCACAAAATAGGATTGAAGGCCATTATTCATTAGAATGCTTTAGATTAAGAGGAAAGTTTGAGGAATCACCAGATAATATTGCAAAGAAGCTTAGCAGACAGCTAAAGCTACCAGAGTTTTCGGTAATTAAAGCATCAGGACCGTATTTGAATTTTTATTTATCAAAAGAAATGATTATTGAGGAAGTAGAAAATGCAATGCAGGTCATTAATAGCAAGGAATATATAAATATATATGAACTGTTAAAAAAAATAATAGATAATAAGCTTGAGGCCAATTCAGCCAATGACCTTATTATTAGCTATCAAATTAGTAATTTATTGCAGCTTAAAAATAATTATCAGGAAAGTGTAATATATAATGATGAACTCAAAGCGGCTAAAAGTAAGGAAAAGTTAATAGATGAAGAAACTAAAAAACATTATTCAAATTTTATGGCTGGCTTTAAAGAAAAAGTTAGGGTTGAAAAGATTAATGGCGTAGAAGTAGTTTCCTTAGAAGAACATAATCTTCCGCCTTTAATACTTGATTTAAGCAAAGATAGCTATATTAATAATATTAAATGTTTAGTGAAACTTAGACAAATTATAGAGAGTGACAGTCAAGGTAAATATATTTATTCGTTTAAAAAGAATGACAATTTAAAAGTACAGCAATTAATTAAAGTTTGTGCAAAAGCTGGTTATTCAGTGCAAAATCATCTTAGGTATGTTTCATTAGGTAATATAAGAATGGATAGAGCACAGGAAAAATATAGGTGGGCTATAGAGGTTAGTTTAAGCAGTAAAGAATATATTGCCAGCAAGAAACTTCACTTATATAAAGATGAGGAAGAAAAAATAATATTTATTAATATTATTTTTAATTTTTTAACTGGTCATAAGGAAAGAGATAAATACATATCATGGACCAATGAAGGGGCAGAATGTTATTGTATTTATAAAAAAGCATTAAAAGTTCTTGACCACGAGTCGTTAAAAAACTTTCAGTTAAAAGATTTAAAT
>CAKVNP010000252.1 GCA_934777095.1 uncultured Clostridium sp.
TTTATTTATCTTTATAGTAAAATATTGACTTATCCCCTCTATTGATATATAATAACTTAGATATTAATTAAATAATATATTGTTATTGTGTTGATAAGAAGTAGTACTATAATATTGTAAACTTTAGAGAGCTATTGGATGGTGTAAAATAGTGTTTGCATTATAGGAACTTGTCTTGGAGCTTACTTGTGCTAAACAAGTACGGGATTCCCGTTATAGATTTCGAGTGAGAAAATTAAGTTTAATTTTCTAATAAGAGTGGTACCGCGAAAAATAATAGCTTTCGTCTCTTAAGTATATAGAGACGAAAGCTTTTTTTTAATTATGAATGACGAGTGATGAATGATGAATGTAGGAATAAACTCACAGAGTTTAGAAAAATATAATTTTCAGAAATTCTGTAAGAATTTCATCATTAATTCATAATTCATAATTCATAATTCTTAATTTACAAATAGGGAGGATTTTATAATGAGTAACTATGGAACTGCCATTGATAGAAAATGGCAAAAGAAATGGGAAGAAACTGAACTTTATAAGTTTGATCCAAATAAAGAAGGCGAAAAATTATACGTTTTAGAAATGTTTTCTTACCCATCAGGAAGCCAATTACACGCTGGACACTGGTTTAACTATGGACCTGTAGATTCATGGGCTAGATTAAAAAGAATGGAAGGATACAATGTATTCCAGCCAATGGGATTTGATGCCTTTGGATTACCAGCAGAAAACTTTGCAATTAAAACTGGAATTCATCCATGGGATTCTACTGAAAAGAATATCAAGACTATGGAAGAACAATTAAAAGCTATGGGAGCTATGTTTAACTGGGATCACGAAGTTATCACATGTACTCCTGAGTACTACAAATGGACTCAATGGATATTCCTTAAGTTATATGAAAATGGATTAGCTTACAGAAAGAAAGCTCCTGTAAACTGGTGTCCATCATGTAACACAGTTTTAGCTAATGAACAAGTTGTTGATGGTACTTGTGAAAGATGTTCAACTGAAGTAACTAAAAAGGATTTAACTCAATGGTTCTTCAAAATCACTGATTACGCTGATGAATTACTTGAAAAATTAGATACTTTAGACTGGCCTGAAAAAACAGTTGCTATGCAGAAGCACTGGATTGGAAAATCTACTGGTGCACAAGTTACTTTCAAAGTTAAAGATTCTGAAACTAGCTTTGATGTATTCACAACAAGAGTTGATACTTTAAATGGTGTAACTTATGTTGTTTTAGCACCTGAAAATCCATTAGTAGATGAATTAACTACTGCTGAAAACAAGGCTGCTGTTGAAGAATATAAAGAAGCTGCTAAAAAGCAATCAGATATAGAAAGACAATCTCTTTCAAGAGAAAAAACTGGTGTATTCACTGGTTCATATGCAATAAATCCTATAAACGGAAAAGAAGTACCAGTATGGGTTGGTGACTATGTTCTTGCAACTTATGGTACTGGTGCAGTTATGGCTGTACCAGCTCATGATGAAAGAGATTTTGCTTTTGCAACTAAATTCAATTTACCAATAGAAAGAGTTATCACAAACAAAAAAGGTGATGAAGTTGAACTTCCTTACTGTGAATATGGTGTGCTAGTAAACTCTGGTGAATTTGATGGCTTAACTACAGAAGAAGCTAAAGAAAAAATAGTTGCTAAACTTGCTGAGAAGAACTTAGGTGAAGCAAAAACAAATTATAGATTAAGAGACTGGTTAGTTTCTAGACAAAGATACTGGGGAGCTCCGATTCCAGTAATATACTGTGAAGATTGTGGTACTGTACCAGTTCCAGAAAAAGATCTACCAGTACAATTACCTTACAACGTTGAATTTGCACCAGATGGAAAATCTCCACTTGCTAAATGCGAAGAATTCGTTAATACTACTTGTCCTTGTTGTGGAAAGCCAGCTAAGAGAGAATGTGACACATTAGATACATTCGTATGCTCTTCTTGGTACCAAATGAGATATGTAGATAACATGAACTCAGAAAAAGCTTTCGATAAAGAAAAAGTAGATAAAATGTTACCAGTAGATAAGTATGTTGGTGGTCCAGAACATGCCTGCATGCACTTACTATACGCTAGATTTATCACTAAAGCATTAAGAGATATGGGATACTTAAGCTTCGATGAGCCATTCAAGAGCTTAACTCACCAAGGTCTTATCTTAGGACCAGACGGATTAAAAATGTCTAAGTCTAAAGGAAACACTATTTCTCCAGACGATTACATTAAAGAATATGGTGCTGACGTATTCAGAATGTACTTAATGTTTGGTTTCGCTTATACTGAAGGTGGAGCTTGGAGTGATGATGGAATTAAATCTGTTGCAAGATTTGTAGATAGAATTGAAAGATACCTTGATATAGCTAGAGAAGCTATAAATAAAGGAGAAAATAACAAGACTACTATGGATAAAGCAGAAAAAGAATTAAACTTCTGGCTAAATAACACAATTAAAGGTGTTACTGAAGACGGAGAAAAAATGCAGTTCAATACTGCCATTGCTAGAATGATGGAATTTGTAAATGCATTCTCTAAATACCTTCAAGAAGATACTAAGAACTTAGACTTCTTAAAGAACGTATGCATAAACTTCATAAAAGTTTTAGCACCATTTGCTCCTCACTTTGCTGAAGAACAATGGAACCTTTTAACTGGTGAATACTCAGTATTTAACGAAGCATGGCCAAAATTTGATCCAGCTGCTTTAGTTAAAGATGAAGTTGAAATAGCTATCCAGGTTAATGGTAAAATAAAAGCTAAAATCAATATTCCAACAGGATTAGAAGAAGAAGCTATCAAAGAAGTTGCTTTAGCTGATTCTCACGTTATTGCAGCAATAGAAGGTAAAAACGTAGTTAAGGTTATTGTAATCAAAGGTAGACTAGTTAATATAGTAGTTAAATAATAAAAAGAGTGCTAAAAAGCACTCTTTTTTACTATATTAAAGCCAAATATACCTGATTATAAATTACTATACCTATATTAATTAAATGGATTAAATTAATTATACTATAAATTCCAATGAGTACTTCTGACGCTATTATTGATCTTTTATACTGTTTATCATCTGATTTTCTGCTTCTATGATACCAATATAGTAATATCAATAATATGACTCCTACTTTTAAGATATACATATAAATGGTATTTACCATAGGCCTCATCATTTTATTAGCCTCATAAAAAAACTCGCTAAACCTTCCTAATAATACATTAGTAAAAAATAAATCACTTAAATTTAATAAATATAAAAATGCTAATTTCCTCCCTAGTTCCTTGACCTCCCTGTTATTAATATAATTCATACTTTTCACTCTTTCTTCATATAATACAGAATTATACCATATTTTGGAAATTAATAATATAAAAAAAGACCCACCTTAAGTAAGTCTTCATTTTTTCTATTCTAATACATCCTTAAATTTTGCAAGAACCTGGCTCACTAGTTCTTCATCCAGCTGTTTATAATATTTCATATAATCTGATTCATCTATAGCTCTAAAGGCAGCCTTACTCATTTCCATCCAACTCTCAGGAATATATACCCATACTATTTCTTCATAGCTGCAGCTTAGTAAGAAATGTTCCATTCCAAAGAAGCTATACTCTTCTATTTCATGAATTTCATTGAACTTCTTATAATCTTCTACAACTTGAGAAGTTAATTTATATTCATATATATCTGCATAGAAGAAATCAAACTTTTCCCCTGGCGCATTAAACGCATCTGCATTTACTATTTTAATTTTTTGATTTTCAGGGAAATTCATTTTATATACATCAATTACATCTTTGCTTATTTCATAAACAATAATTTCTTTTACATCTTCTTTTTTTGCCATTTCCCATATTGTATATCCAAGTCCTAACCCAACTACACCAACTTTTCCTTTAGCTCTGTCGATTGCAAAGTAAGCTCCTTGTATTTCAAGCGGCGTAAGTCTCATCCAAATATGTCCCGGTCCATGAAGTTCTAAAATATTTTTATCTATGCTGCCTTCCATTTCATAAAGGTAGCCTGTTATTATTCCCTCTAATCCATCAACTATTTTTATTTCATATTCTCCTGATTTGCGGGGCATAATAATATTATTATATTCATCTATCTTATTTAATACATATTCATTATTAAAAGGTTTCACTGTTAACAATTCCTTTCTCAATTATTAAAAACACTTTTTGACATAATATTAATTATATTGTTAATTTATTGAAGTTTCAACCAATTTTATTTTTTTACATTTTTTCCAACTTATTACGTTTTTCCACCATAAATTAC
>CAKVNP010000253.1 GCA_934777095.1 uncultured Clostridium sp.
ACGAAATGGCTAGAGATGAAGCTAGACACGGAAGAGCATTCCAAGGATTATTAGATAGATACTTCGCTAAATAGTAGGAAAGCTGACGAAAGTCAGCTTTCTTATTTTTATTTATGAAATATATACATATCTTAAGTAGTAATATAAAAAACTATTGGTATATAATAGATATTATAGATTATGAATTTATTGGGCATGCTGAAAGGAGATAAAGGTGAATATTTATTTTATTTTGCTAGTATTGTTCTGTTTAATTAATCTAATATCAGTTTTTTCATTAATATTTTTTGAAAGAAAAGAGCCTACAACTACATGGGCTTGGTTATTAATATTATTAATGCTGCCAGGAGTAGGATTTATATTATACTTATTATTAGGGCAAAATTTAAGCAGGCAGAAAATATTTCGGGAAAAGAAGGTTATTGATAAAACTAGAACAGATGGATTAAAAGAAATACAGGAATTATATGAAGAAAATATTAGTATTAATGAGAATAATAAAGAACTTATATTGATGAATTATAATCATTCAGGGGCTTTATTTACTCCAGGAAATACCGTCAAAACTTATACAAATGGAGAAGAAAAGTTTAGAAGTTTATTTAATGATATTAGGAAGGCAAAAAAATTCATACATATAGAATATTATATCTTTAGGCTGGATGATTTAGGGGAACAATTAGTAAATGAGCTTAAATATAAGGTGGCTGAAGGTGTAGAAGTAAGACTATTAGTAGATGGAATGGGATCAAAGGAGCTTGCTAAAAAGCAGATTAGGTTTATCCATGATATAGGAATAAAGTTTTCGATATTTTTTCCCGGGATTTTACCACATTTAAATACTAGAATAAATTATAGAAATCATCGAAAAATAGTAGTAATTGATGGGGAAATAGGATATGTGGGTGGATTTAATGTAGGTAATGAATATATCAATAGAGGAAAGCAGTTTAAATTCTGGCGGGATACACATATAAAAATTGAGGGACCAGCAGTAAATGAATTGAATAAGAGATTTATTTTAGATTGGGATTATGCTTCAAATGAAAATATGAATAATATGATTAAGTATTTTCCTAAGCCGAAGAAAAAGGGTGATGTAGGCATCCAAATTGTATCATCAGGGCCAGATCATATGGAGGAATATATAAAGAATGCCTATATGAAGATAATAAATAATGCAAAAGAGTATGTATATATTCAAACACCATATTTAGTTCCTGATGAGCCTATGTTAGAGGCTTTAATTATTTCAGCATTATCAGGTGTAGATGTAAGGCTTATTGTACCTGGAGAACCAGACCATTTCTTTATGGAATGGATATTAAGTGCTAATATAGGAAACTTAATAAATTATGGAGTTAAGATATATAGATATAATAACGGATTTATTCATTCTAAAACAATAGTTGCCGATGATAATGTGTGTAGTATAGGTACTGCTAATCTAGATATTAGAAGCTTTAAGCTTAACTTTGAAGTAAATGCAATTATATATGATAATAAAGTGGCGAAAGAACAAAAAAATATTTTCTTAGCAGACCAAAGCTTTTCTAGTTTAGTAGATAAGGAGCAATACGAAAAACGTAGCAGATGGTTGAAAATAAAAGAATCATTAGTAAGATTGGTGGCTCCTATTTTATAAAATGTAAAAATATTGACAAATTGCATTATATTGGTATAATTAATCAAAAGGGTTTATTCTTAATTAAACTTAGTCTATATTTAGATAAAAAGTTTTTAAATTAAAAGGGAGATAAAATATGAAGGAAATGAGAAAAAATATTATAGCACAATATTATAGCAAGTTTTACTTTTTTAGTTTCTGGGGCTTTTATTTTAGCGCTGGCTATTTATTCTGCAATAAAATATTTTTCTTTATGAGTTAATAAACTTCATATTATAATTATAGGATAATAAGAAGAAGAGCTCATTTTAGGGAGGTCTTCTTTTTTTATATAAATTATTTGAGAATTTAAGGGGGCTAATAACAATGATAGTAATTTTAAAACCAAAAACAAGTAATGAGGAAATGCAAAAATTAAAACATGAGTTAGAAGGGTTAGGAGTAGGGGTTAACCCTGTCATAGGAACTGAACTTAGCATATTGGGGCTAGTGGGTGATACAACAAAGATTGATCCTTCATATATTGAAGCAAATCCTAATGTTGAAAGAGTAATGCTTGTACAGGAACCATTTAAAAAAGCAAATAGAATGTTCCATCCGGGAAATACAATAATAGATGTAAATGGAGCAGCAATTGGGGGTAAAAAAATAGCAATGATAGCTGGACCTTGTTCAGTGGAATCTGAGGAACAGATAACTTATGTTGCTGAAGAAGTTAAGAAATATGGGGCAAATTTCTTACGTGGAGGCGCATTTAAACCAAGAACATCACCATATAGTTTCCAAGGGTTAAAATATGAAGGATTAGAATTATTAAAAGCGGCTAGAGAGAAAACAGGACTTCCAATAGTTACAGAATTAATGTCACCATATGATATAGATACATTTGTGGAAAATGTTGATATAATACAAGTTGGAGCAAGAAATATGCAGAACTTTGATTTATTAAAGGAATTAGGTAAAACAGATAAACCAATTCTTTTAAAGAGAGGGTTATCTGCAACTATTGAAGAATTGTTGATGAGTGCAGAATATATTATGGCTGGCGGTAATGAAAAAGTTATTCTTTGTGAAAGAGGAATAAGAACTTTTGAAACATACACAAGAAATACTTTGGATTTAAGTGCAATACCAGCGATTAAAAAATTGAGCCACTTACCAGTAATAGTGGATCCAAGCCATGCTACAGGAAAATGGTGGATGGTTGAACCTTTAGCAAAAGCTGCAGTAGCTGTAGGGGCTGATGGATTAATTTTAGAAGTTCATAATGATCCACAAAATGCTCTTTGTGACGGACAGCAGTCAATAAAACCAGAGGTTTTTGATAAGCTTATGAGAGAATTAAAAGTTATTGCTGAAGCTATTGGAAGAGAAATATAATTATAAGTATTGTAGCTTTAGTTAAGAAAAAACTAAAGCTATACTTTTATTTGAGGTGTAAGAATGGAATTAATAGTTGATTTGAAGGAAAGAAGCTATCCAATAATAATTAAAAAAAATTTATTAGATAGTATTCATCATAAAATAAAAGAAATATATAAAGGTAATAAAATATTTATTCTTACTGATGATAATGTTAATGGATACTATGGAGATAAAATAGTAGAAAATTTAAGAGCAGTTGGTTATGAAGTAAAATTATTATCTTTAAAGCCTGGCGAAAAAAGTAAGAGTTTTGATACGCTTTCTGTTATCTATGATAGTCTTCTTGATTTTAAGATGACAAGAAGCGATATAATGATAACCTTAGGCGGAGGAGTAATTGGAGATATTGGTGGTTTTGCAGCTTCTACGTATTTAAGAGGAATAGATTTCATTCAAGTTCCTACATCATTATTAGCTCAGGTAGATAGCAGCGTTGGTGGAAAGGTAGCTGTGGATTTGAAAAGAGGTAAAAATTTAGTAGGTAGTTTTTATCATCCTAAGGCAGTTTTTATAGATCCATTAGTGCTTAATACTCTAGAGGAAAAATTCTTTAGTGATGGAATGGGCGAAGTGATAAAATATGGCTGCATTAAAGATAGTGAATTTTTTGAGTTTTTATCTAAGATAAAGTCTAGGGAAGAGCTTTTTGAAAATATCGAAAAAGTTATTTATACTTGTTGTGATATAAAAAGGGCTGTAGTTGAGAAAGATGAAAAGGATAAAGGAGAAAGAATGCTTTTAAACTTTGGGCATACTTTAGGCCATGCATTAGAGCAATACTATAATTATTCTAACTATACTCATGGGGAAGCTGTTGCCATAGGAATGTATCAAATTACATTATTAAGTGAAGAAAAAGGATTTACTAAGAAAGGTACAGCTGAGAAAATAAGAAAAGTTTTAGAGCAGTATAATCTTCCTTATAATATGGAAGTAAAAATAAATGATATTGTTGAGGGGATTTCTTTAGATAAGAAGAATTTAGGTAAGGCATTAAATTTAATCTTACTAAGGGAAATTGGTCATAGTGAAATACTTAAAAGTAATAACAGTTATTTTGTTAAATAGATAATTGTAAAAGGAGAGACGGTATGGCTAAATTAAAAATAGAAAATAACCTGTTAAAGGGGAGTGTAAAAATACCGCCATCAAAGAGTATGGCGCATAGAGGCATTATTTGTGCCAGCCTGGCAGCAGGAAAAAGTAAAATTGAAAATATAGATTATTCT
>CAKVNP010000254.1 GCA_934777095.1 uncultured Clostridium sp.
GTAGCAGAGCTTTTTAATACGGTAAAGACTATGTTTACATTGTAGGTGATATGATGGAAGAAATTATTAAGGTAATATCAGTGGCCCTTATTGCATTATTTATCTATTTGATCTTAAAAGATAAAAAGCCAGATATGGCTGTAATGGTGATTTTTGCAGCTGGCATAGGGATATTTCTTTATATGATGACGCAGATAGGCGAGGTTATCACCTTTATCAGGAATATTTCCGAAAAGGCTAATATAGATACTTTATATATCGGGATAGTTTTAAAAATACTAGCAATTGCTTATCTTGCCTCCTTCTGCAGTGAAATCTGCAAAGATGCAGGAGCAGGCAGTATTGCTTCTAAGGTGGAATTTTCAGCCAAGATTATGATTCTTGTATTGGCTGTCCCAATACTTATGGCAGTTTTAAATTCTATTCTGCAGATAATGTAGGTGTTAAGTATGCTTATAAAAAAAATATTTTGTAAAAATATAATAATTGTTATGTTATTGACACTAGGTATTACAGGCTTTGCAGGAGGCAGCATAGCAAGTGCCAGTGAAGTTGACAGCTATATAACAAATGAAGAAACTCAGCAGAAGTTAGATGGACTTTATGAATATATCAGCAAGATGAAGAGTGATGTGGAACTGATGAATGATTTAGATGCAAAGGAATATATCAGCAGCTATCTGGAAAATGGCAAGGGCAATATATCCTTAAGTGATGTTTTAAGCGCAGTGGTAAGCCTGCTTTTCAAAGAAGTAAGGACCGTGCTGCTTCTGGCAGCATCAATAATAGTAATAGGCATAATTTGTTCCCTCCTAAAAAATCTGCAGAGTGCATTTTCTTCAGAAAGTGTATCGCAAGTTGCATTTTATGCCTGTTACGCCTTAATGGTGGTGGTACTTTCCAGAAGCTTTTTAATAGGACTTAATATGGCAAAGGATGTAATAGTCCAGATAACAGATTTTATGTCTAAAATCCTGCCTATCCTTGTAATAATGCTGGGAGCAGCAGGTGGACTCACTCAGGCAGCAACAATGGATCCAATAGTATTAGCTCTTACTGTAATTATTCCAAAGATTTATTTGAATATAATAATTCCTTTAATTTTAATGTGCTTTGTTTTACAGTTTGCAAATAACATAACTTCAGAACCGAAAATTTCTAATCTCTGCGGCTTAGTGAAAAAATCAGTGGTCTGGCTGCAGGGAATTATAATCACTGTTTATATTGGAATATTAGCAGTAAGGGGAATTACGTCCTCTACAATTGATGCAGTGACAATGAAGACAGCTAAATTTACTATAGATAATTTTATTCCTATAGTAGGAAAATCATTTTCAGATGCTATATCTTCAGTGGCAGGATATTCATTGATCATTAAAAATGCCATTGGGGCTATTGGCTTGATTATTATCATCCTGTTTATTATATATCCAATAATAAAAATAGCTTTAACAGCTTTGATATTTAAGCTTTCATCAGCTTTATTGGAGCCTATAGCAGACAAAAGGATTACAAAGTCAATTTTTGCAGCTGGTGATTCGCTAGTCTTAATTAATTCCTGTGTTTTATGTGTGAGTTTGATGTTTTTCGTGCTGATAGCTATAATGTGCGCCGCAGGAAAATTTGTTATAGGGGGATAAGAGATGAGTTATTTAAGTAAATATGTAATTACCCTTGTAACAGCAATAATCTTAATTTCTGCAGTTGAAATAATAGCTCCTGATAATTCCATGAAGAAATACGTAAAATTTGTTTTAGGGCTGATTTTAATTGTGGTTATGATAAATCCCATTATTTATCTTTTAACTAAAGGAGAGGATGAAATAATAACTACCATTAAAAAATATGAGGAGAGTTTCCAAGAAGACTTGTCTTCTACTGAAGATACCACAGTTTCAGAAGAGAGCAATAAAGCATTTAAAGAAAACTTAAATAAAAACTGTAATAGTATGCTGGAGCAGGAGTTTCCAGAAAAAACTTTTGCTTCAGAGGTGCAATGTACTTTAGATTATGAAAATATGACATATACCATTGATAATATAAAGGTTGGGGTGAAAGATGGCAAAGTAAAGCTGGTAGATAAGATAAAAATAAAAAAAGATGATGCAAAGGAAGCCTTGTCAGCAGAAGATGAGATTAAAGATAGAGATGAAATAGTAAAATATCTGACAGAAACATTTAAAGTATCAGAAGATAAAATAGAGATATATGAAATAGAGGGGTAGGTGGGAATTGATGGATAATAAAAAGGCATCAGCGGAGATTAAGAAAATGCTCAGCAAAAAGGCATCTTTCAATATACTAATAGTTCTTCTTGCAATTTTGTTTTTATGGCTTGTCATTAGCACATTTTCAGGGGGCTTTAGCAGCAATAATAATTATCAGGGTACAGGGGATGGTAAAAATGCAGCAGAAGTAAGTACGTTTAGTGAGGATAATGCGCAAGTGGGTAGTGATTATGAAAAGCAGCAGACAGCAGAACTTAAGTCTATTTTAAGTAAAATACAAGGTGTAGGTGAAGTGGAAGTTAAGATCCAGTTCGAAAGTGGTGAGGTGCAGGTTCCAGCAATGAATAGCGATGTTCAAACATCTACTACAGTGGAAGATGATGGAGAAGGGGGAACAAGAAATATTACCCAGCAAACCCAGGGAGATTCTGTTGTTATGAAAAATAGCGGTAATGAAAGCGAGCCATTTATCATCAAGACATATAAGCCACAGGTATTAGGTGTAATTATCGTGGCAGAAGGTGCTGAAGATAGCAAAATAAAATATGATATCCAAGTGGCCGTTTCTAAATTATATGACATAGGTATTGATAAGGTTAATGTATATTCAATGAAAAATTAGCATATATTTTAATGATAAAATAGATGGAGGGAATGAAGATGACAAAAAAACAATTTGGTATAATATTTACTCTGATGGCACTTATAGTTTGTGTAGGAGTATTGGCTGCCAGATTAAACAAAAATGGTTTGAATGATGCAGTAGGCTTAGATCAGGTGCTTGCTCAAAATGATGATACTACAGGCAGTGAAAAGGAAAGTGATAAAGAGACTTTAAGCACACAGGATTATTTCTATAATATGAGATCTACCAAAGAGCAACAAGATTCCGTTTATGTACAGGAAATGCAGTCAATTAAAGATGATCAGACAGCATCAGAAGAACAGAAAAATGCAGCTAATGAAGCTATTATTGAAAAAACAAAGATAAAAGACCAGGAAAGCAGGGTAGAAGCAGACATAAAAAATAAAGGCTATGAGGATGCATTATGCATGATAGACAATGGAAAAGTAAAAGTATATGTAAAGGTTAGTGAAGATATTTCAATGGAAAATGCTGCTTTAATTAAACAGGCTGTAGTTGATATTACAGAACTTCAAGATGTAACAATTTTGGCAAAGAAATAATTCATTGTAATATTTACGGTATTTTGTTATAATGTACGTAAGAAAAGAGAGGTATTATATTTTTAAGACCTCAAGGAGGGTTAAGTATGGAAAATGTTAAGGATGAATCTACATTAGGTGTTGTTAAAATTTCAGATGAAGTTGTTAGCGTTATTGCTGGTATAGCTGCTGAAGAAATACAAGGAATAGTAGAAATTCCTAGCGGAGTAGGAAATAACATATCTCAAATATTAAAGGGCAAGAAAACATCTACTGGAAAAAGTGTTAAGGTAACCCTTGGAGAAACAGCAGCTACTATAGAATTAACAGTAGCAGTGGAATATGGAGTTAATATACCAGAAGTTGTTAACGCAGTTCAGGAAAACGTAAAGAAGACTGTTGAAGCAATGACTGGTTTAAAGGTAGAAGCTATTAATGTTAATGTTCAAAACATATACGTTCCAAAACAAGAACATGATTTAGCAAAAGAAGTTTAATTTGGACCCTCTGATTTTCAGAGGGTTTCTCATTGTTCATCTATAAATATTGTAAAATATAGCAGAAATATAGTAAGATAAATATCTGTAAAAAGTATATAATTTGAATATTTATAACTGTAAATATAGACATAAATAAAATAATATTGTAATATACATTATGTTTAATTAATATAGCAAAGGTTTATAATAAGATTAAGATACAATGTATATATACATAGGAGGAAAATATGAAAAGACAAAGATCAAGAGAAATCGCAATGGAATTATTATTTGGAATGGAAATAAGTAAAAATTCTTATGATGAAACAATAGAAATGTTCGTGGAAGATTATGAAATGGACTTAAAGA
>CAKVNP010000255.1 GCA_934777095.1 uncultured Clostridium sp.
AGGATTTAAGTATATCGGTGAAAAAATCAGAGAATTCGAAGAATCTGGAGAAAAGACTTATCTTTTCGGATTTGAAGAAAGTTATGGTTCATTAGCAGGAGATTTCGTTAGAGATAAGGATGCTGTAATGGCTTCTATGCTTATTGCTGAAATGACTCTTTACTATAAATTACAAGGAAAGAGCCTTTATGATGCATTAATAGATTTATATAATAAATATGGATTCTATAAAGAAGACTTAATTTCACTTGAGTTAAAAGGAAAAGAAGGACAAGAACAAATTGCTAAGTGTATTGATTCTTTAAGAAATACACCAATAACTGAAGTTAATGGAGTTAAGATTGTAACTAAATTCGACTATAAGTTAAGCAAGGAAGAGAACTTATTAGAAGGAACTGAAAAAGAAATTAAGTTACCAAAATCAAATGTATTAAAGTTCATCTTAGAAAATGGTTCTTCATTTGTTGTAAGACCTTCAGGTACAGAGCCAAAGATGAAGATTTATGCTGCTGTTAAAGGAAATAGCTTAGAAGATGCTGATAACCAAATGAAAGCATTCAAAGACAGCGTTATGGAAATAGTTAATTCGAAATTAGCCTAATTGAATAATATTTATAAGTATTGCTTATAATTTAAAGGGCTCCCTTTTAGGGAGTCCTATTTTGTTAGCTAAAATAATAAATCTTTATTGTTTGCAACTTTTAGGTTAATAATGTATTATGTAATTTGAGATATTTTACTAAAGGAGTGTGACCTATGGATTATAGAGCACAAATTAAAGAGAAAATTGGCAAAATGCTATTTTTAGAAATGGATGCAGAAGGATTTAAGAGAACTATTGGCATACCACAATATGTTGAATTTAAAAATAAAGATTTATATATACCAATAAGCTCAGAATATATAAGTTCAAACGTGCAAAATGAAATTAAAATAAAGAACCTTCCTATTTATTATTTCATTGAAGGAATGTTCATTGCATTGGGGTGCGACGAAAATCTTAGATTTAATGATGATTATGAGCTGATTCTTGATTATATTAAGGATACGCAGAACTGTGTAAGATCATTAATTGCCAAGAATATAGAAAAAGAAAAGTTTTTAGATGCATATATACTATTAAAAGGATATTATAGATATTCTAAAGATTTAGATGTAATGAAAAAGATGCTGCTTGTTGGGCAGACTTTAAGAGAAAATGATAAAGCTTTTACAGAAATACTACAAGAAGATATAGCTTACTGTGAAGAAAATCATTTGAAAATTTCTGAACATTACTTATATAAAGCACTAATATTAAAAGATGAAGGGGATTTCCAAAATGCAAGGCTTGCCATAAGTGAGTATATGAACCATGGTGGAAAGGTAACTCCAGAAATAGAGATAATAAATAAAGATATAAATAATATATCAAATTATGAAAAGGCAATAGAAATGCTTGCAGAATCACCAGCAGAAAGTCTAGAAATATTATTAAAGCTTACTGAAGAATTTGATAGCAATCCTTTACTTTTCTATTATATAGGGGTTGCATTTAGAAGACTACAAAAATTTGAAGAAGCAATTTATTACTTAAAAGAAAGTATAAAAATAGAAAGCGGAATTTTAGAAGTAGTTGTAGAGTTAGGACTAAATTATGCCTGCTTAAATCAATTTGAAGAAGCATTAGTATACTTCAAAAAGGCTTTTGAAGCATCAAGGGATGTTGAGATATGTACTAATATAATTATGTGCTATATTAACTTAAATGATTTAAAGAATGCTAAATTACATTTAGCTATAGCAAAGGAATTAGATCCGGAAGACGAGATAGTTAAAGAAATTGAAAATTTATTAAAAGATAAATAAAGATAAGTTTAAATCAAGTAATGTATGAAGATATAAAAGAAAGATAAAAGGAAGATGAGCATGGAAAGGGACGTTGAGAACAATTATATCAATATCTTAGGATATGAAATATATTCCCAAAAGAAAAATGATTGTATTAAAGAAATATTAGGACGTAAAAAAGTTCATGTAGTTTCAGGAAATCCTGAAATTCTATATAGAGGATTAGATAATAAAAAGCTTTTTAATAATTTTACCGCTGAATCATCTATTATTATTCCTGATGGTGTTGGTACGCAAATAGCTGCAAAGCTTTGTAAAACTCCAGTAGAAGAAAAGATTGCCGGCATAGAAGTAATGAAAGCAATCATTGAGGAATGTGAAAAAGAAGGCAAAGGTATTTACCTTCTTGGAGCATCAGAAGAATGTATAAATGGATGTGTTAAAAATTTAAAAAGAGACCATCCTAATCTAATAATTTCAGGATATCATAATGGATTTTTTGATATAGATAATCCAGGGGAAATACTAGCTGACATAAAGGAAAAGAAGCCAAAGGCATTATTTGTAGCAATGGGATGTCCTAGACAGGAAAATTTCATAATTGATTATATGGAAGAGCTGCCAGTAGAAATATTTATGGGAGTTGGCGGTAGCTTTGATATAATTGCTGAAAAGTTAAACAGAGCACCTCAATGGATGATAAATATAGGATTAGAATGGGCGTATAGAGTCTTAAAAGAACCATGGAGAATTAAAAGATTAGGTAATATACCTAAGTTTATCTTTATTGCATGGAAAAATAGAGGTTTAAACCATGAAAAAAGATAAAATATTTAAAGCAACCTTTATTATCATGATAGTAACGCTGCTTAGTAAGGTTTTAGGAATGGTCAGAGACTTATTAGTTGGTAATATCTTTGGAGTTTCTGCTTATACAGATGCATATAAAGCAGCAGTAACAATACCAGATACTATTTTTACTATCATCGGCCTAGGAATCTCGACAGTGTTTATTCCAATGTTAAGCAAAGTGAGATATGAAAAAAATAAAAATGAAATGTTCAGTTTTGCTAATAATATTATAAGTTTATTATCATTAGCAGCTATCGTATTGTTAGCTTTAGGCCTAATCTATACAGAAAATATAGTAAAGGTTTTTGTTGTTGGTTTTGATAGGGAAAGATTAGAGTTAGCAGTGTTTTTAACCAGAATAAGTTTAATAAACTTATTATTTTTATCGATTAACGCATGCTTTGCTGCAATGCTGCAGGTCTGTGAGGATTTTATCATACCATCAATATTAGGTATATTTTTTAATGCACCAATAATTATCTATTTACTTCTTTTCAATTCTGTAAATATTTATGGACTTACTATTGCTAATGTTTTAGGTAATTTGTTTAGAGTTATCGTTCAATTACCATCATTATATAAGCATGGATATAAATTAAGATTCCATATAAATTTAAAGGATGAGAGAATAAAGAAGATTTTTGTACTGCTGATACCTGTAATGATTGGTTCAGGTGCAAATTCGTTAAATATGGTAGTTGATACAAATGTAGCATCAACATTAAGCAAGGGATCAATGTCTATTGTAGATTATGCACAAAAAATAATAACCTTTGCCAATACTGCATTTACAACTTCTATTGTATCTGTAATGTATCCCTTAATGGCCAACAAATTAAGTGAAGGCGATAAAAAAGGATTTATTAATTATTTAAATAAATCATTAGTGAGTATTGGTTTATTGCTTGTACCAGTTTCTGCAGGTTTTATTATCTTAAGCAGGGAAATCATTGAAGTATTTTATGGCTGGGGCAATAGTTTTACCGCAAAAGATATTTATTTAACTTCAATTGCTTTATTAGGATATGCATTATCAATTCCTTTTATAGGAATCAGGGATATTTTAAATTCATCATTATTTTCCATGCAGAAAACAAAAGTTACTGCTTTTAATGGAATAATTGGTGTGGCGGTAAATGTAACTTTAAGTATATCTTTAGCAAGAAAGTTTGGTGTTTTTGGAATAGCAGTAGCTTCATCTACAGCAGCGATGACCATTGCTATCTTGTTATTAATAGCTATTAGAAAAGAAATTGGCAGCTTTGAGATAAAGCCATTTGTCGTAAAATTTATTAAAATAGCAGCTGCAGCATTTATAATGTGCGGATTTTTATTTATTTTTAATAGAGTGTTTGTCTTAAATGGAAGTATTGATAAGAAAATTATCATTACTAAGATTATCCTAAATGGAACCTTAGGAGCAATAGTATATTTTATCAGCTGTAAACTATTTAAAATAGAGGAATTAGATCAATTTATTGCTCTATTAAAAAATAGAAAGGGGAATGAGAATTAATGAAGATATTATTTGTAGCATGTTATTCACCACTG
>CAKVNP010000256.1 GCA_934777095.1 uncultured Clostridium sp.
GTGGTTCCCACTACCAAGCCCACAACGGACTTTCACCGTCAAGTTGTTGCCCATGCTGGGCACACATAAAAAAAGATATGCACCTTATAAAAGTTACATATCTTTTATGAATAAATATAATATTTTTATTTATAAATCATCACTAATATTTAAGATAATAATTCATTCTTTAATTCTCTTTATTTAAAGCTGCACTTATTAATCCTACAAATAACGGATGTGGTCTATTAGGTCTTGATTTTAATTCTGGATGGAATTGAGCTGCCACAAACCATGGATGAGATTCAATTTCAACTATTTCTACTAGTCTATTATCTGGACTTGTTCCTACTATGCTCATACCAGCTTCAGTTATCTGCTTTCTAAATTCATTATTAAATTCATATCTATGTCTATGTCTTTCATAGATTATTTCTGAATTATACATTTCATGTGATTTTGAATCTCGAGAAATTTTACATGGATAAACCCCAAGTCTCATTGTTCCTCCTAAATCTTCAATATCTTTTTGTTCAGGCATCAAATCAATTACTGGATATTTAGTATCAGGATTTATTTCTGAACTATCTGCCCCTTCGAATCCCAATACATTTCTAGCAAATTCAATTACTGCTGCTTGCATTCCTAAGCATATACCCAAGAATGGTATATCATTTTCTCTAGCAAATTTAATTGATTCTATCTTGCCATCTACCCCTCTATCACCAAATCCACCTGGTACTAAGATACCATCTACATCAGCAAACAATTCAATTACATTATTCTTATTTACGTCTTCAGCATTAATCCATTTTATATTTACCATAGCATCATTAGCTAATCCACCATGATTTAAAGCTTCCACAACTGAAAGATATGCATCATGTAATTCCACGTACTTTCCTACTAATGCGATAGTAACAGTCTTTTTAAGGTTTTTCATTTTCTCTACCATGCTGATCCATTCAGAATTATTTATATCTCTGCATCCTAGCTGTAGTTTTTCCACTACTAATCTATCTAACCCCTCATTATGTAATAATAATGGTACTTCATAAAGGCTCTCTGCATCTAGGTTTTCAATCACGTTCTTTGCTTCTAAATTACAGAATAAGCCTATTTTTTCTTTTATTCCTTGTGATAATTTCTTTTCTGATCTACATACAATTATATCTGGTTGTATACCTATGCTTCTAAGTTCTTTTACTGAATGTTGTGTTGGCTTTGTTTTTAATTCACCTGATTTTCCTAAGTAAGGAACTAAAGTAACATGTATAAAGCAGACATTTTCTCTTCCTACTTCATATTGTATTTGTCTGATTGACTCTAAAAAAGGTTGTGATTCAATGTCACCAACTGTACCGCCAATTTCTGTTATCACAACATCAATATTTTCTTCTTTCCCAACTCGATAAACTCTTTCTTTTATAGCATTTGTAATATGAGGTATTACCTGAACTGTTCCCCCTAAATATTCCCCTCTTCTTTCCTTGGCTATTACTGAACCGTATATTTTTCCTGTTGTAACATTACTGTTTTTAGTTAAATTTTCATCGATAAATCTTTCATAATGACCTAAATCTAAATCTGTTTCTGCACCATCTTCAGTTACAAAAACTTCCCCATGCTGATATGGACTCATTGTTCCTGGATCTACATTTAAGTATGGATCAAACTTTTGAATTGATACTTTTAATCCCCTATTTTTTAATAATCTTCCTAATGAAGCTGCCGTAATCCCTTTTCCTAATGAAGATACAACACCACCTGTTACAAAAACATATTTAGTATTCATAAAAAACTCCCCCTAAAATTATTTTTCTATTGACTCTTGTTTCAACTGTTGATATAATGTAAAGTACCCCATTCTTTATCTGTGGTGATTTAATAATTCATAAACACTATAATATCACATTAGTTAGTAATAATCTAGTGTTTTTTTCACGTTACTAATTTTTTACCAATCTTTTTTTCTAAATAGAAATACTTTTCTCTAAATTCTTTATTTATTAACAGTTTTTCCTCTGCCCTTTTTAAATTGTTATCAATACTTTTATTAGTCTTAATACTAAGTTCTTTTTTTATTTTTTCCTTATCTAAACATCTAAATTCTTTTAGTAGCAATAATAAAATATATCTACACTCTTTATTCTTAAGTGTTAAAATCATCTCGTCCCTATTTATTCCGTAATATTGCACTAAAATATCAATGATAACTTTATATTCTAATATTTTCTTTACCTCCTTTTTAATACTTTTCTATAATTGTAGCCTCATCCTAAAACTTTTATACAAAAAAAGCTGCAGCTGAGAACTTTTATTTCCCAAAATGCAGCTTATGTATTATTACAACTAATTTACTTTAATTTTTACTTTTAATTCAGTTGTTATTCCTTCTTGTCCTGTTAATCCTAAAACATATTTGGCATATACAACTCCGCCATTTTCATCCATATCAATATCTAATACTTTTGTATCAACATTTAAATCAAGCATCCCATATGGAGTATTATATAGTGAAATTGCTAATTTACCAGCTTCAAACTCCATAGTAGTATCAATAGATCCTGTTCTTTCTAAAACCATTGAATTATTTTTTATCTTTAATGTTGTGGTAGTTCCTTCCATCCCTGATATTTCTGATTCCTCATATATAGCATGGAATTCATCACCTTTAACTAAAAATTTACCTGGTGTAACTACTTCTATAATTTCATCTTTATCTAAATCTGAAAAACTCTTTACTGAGATAACTGCGTTCTTCTCCATAAATCCTCCTACTTATTATTAATTAATATTTCTTCAATTTCATTGTCACTTATTGAACTTACTTCAATTTCAGTATTATGACGTTCTCCGTACACTCCATATCTAACAGAAACTTTTTCTTCATTCTTTCCTTTACTATATTTTACTGCTAATCTTGCTGCAAGTTCTATATCTTCAGAAATATTTTTTCCTGTCATTACAACTAATGCTCCTGAGAATTTAGATGGGTGGAAGCTATAGTATTCCTTGTTAATAAAACCTTTTATAGCATCTCCCTCTTCTTTAGTTCTTGCTACTATTATTTTATTTCCATTCTTTGTTCTAAAATGTCTTCCATATCTTAATAAGCTTAATTCATCTTCATTAACATTTTCTTCATCAACACTTTCTTCATTATCTAATAAATCTTTTAATCTTAATGCATATCCTGGTTCAGTAAGTCTGCATCCGCCTGCTGGTGATGGATATTCAGTTATATTCCATTGTTCAGCTAATGCCATTTGAGGTTTTCTGCTTCTACCACTGATATTTAATAATTTTTCTCTATCAACAAGTCCATCAAGCTCCATTTGTGTTGGCTGTAAGTTTTGGGCACATAATGGTCTAAGTATTTTAGCTGCAAACCCTGATTCTTTTTTTACTATATCTAACGCCTGTCTATTTTGAGACATTGGTCTTTGATTTAATACTTCACCTGTAATAATAAAATCAGCATCATATTGTTTTAATAATTCTCCTGCATAATTCATCATCATAGCATGACAATCTATACACGGATTCATGTTTTTTCCTCTTCCATGCTTAGGGTTTCTAACTAGTTTAAAATGCTCCTTAGAAAAATCTACTACTACTAAAGGTATATCAATCTGCTTTGTCATTTTTATTGCACTTTCTTCACTAAAGAAATATGATTTAAAACATATACCTATTACATCTATTCCCTGTTCTTTAATTAATTTTGCTGCTAGTATACTATCTAGCCCTCCAGATATCATTGCTAATGCTCTTGTCATTATTTTTTCTCCTATTCTTCTCCAAATAACTCTTTTGCTATTTCTACTATTTTAAATTTTAATTTTACCTTTTTAGTGCTATTATCGGACTTTGTACCAGAATCCATATTATTAGTACTATTCTCCAACTTCTTTTCTATAGCTTCTGAATTAACATTATTTTTAGTCTCATCTACAAAACATAATGTAGGAAACATTACACACCACCAATTATGCCCTTTTCCATTCCCTAGTACAATTCTATAAGCCTCATAATTCCCTTGCGGAAAAATACAGTCACCATAAACCTTGTCCGGAAAATTTTCTTTAGACAGACTTGTTGCTACTCCATATTGAAAGCCATTTTCTAATAATACTTGTTCTGCAGTCTCATTTACCTTATCAATATTAGCTGCTAATATTTCTCTAGCTTCATTTATATCCTTTGCAGCTGCTAACTCATTATTTAATGAATCTATTATTGCATCTCT
>CAKVNP010000257.1 GCA_934777095.1 uncultured Clostridium sp.
ATGGAATCACCAATGTTAAAATAAAATATAGGGACGGCAGGGAAGAAGATATCACAAGAAAACAGCACCTTAATACTATGTATTATGAAATAGAAGAATTTATCAACTTAATAAATAATAGTATTTTTGAATCTGAAAACAATAGCTTTGAATTTTCAAAAAATGTAATGTTTATTATGGATGAATGCAGAAGACAAATTGGATTAAAGTATCCAGCAGATTAATTTAGAATGGAGATAATATAAATGTCATTAAATATAATAGATATAGCTAAACTGGCAGGAGTATCAAAATCAACAGTATCAAGATATTTAAATAATGGCTATGTGAGTAAAGAATCGGGAGAAAAAATTAAAAAAGTAATAGAGGAGACAGGTTTTAGACCGCAAAGCTTTGCAAAGACCTTAAGAACAGGAAAAACTAATCTTATTGGAGTAATTGTTCCTAAAATAACTACCGAGGCTGCTCCAAGAGTTGTAGAGGGAATAACAGAAGTATTATCTCCAGCTGGTTATGATGTATTAATAGCCAATACAAATTTATCAGTGGATAAGGAAATTGAATATTTAAAGATATTTAAAAATAAACAGGTAGATGGAATTATTTTTTTAGCTACTAAAGTTACTCCAAAGCATATAGAAGTGATGGATAAATTAACTGTGCCTATAGTGGTGGTAGCACAAAAGATAGAGGGTTACCCATCAGTGTATCACGATGACTATAATTCATCTAGAGATATTGTAAAATATTTGGCAAGTAAAGGTCATAAGCAAATAGGATTTATTGGAGTATATGAAGAAGATATTTCAGTTGGATATTGGAGAAAGAATGGTTATCTTGATGGAATGAAGGAAAGTTCTTTAAAAATTCAACAGGAAAATATAAAAATTGGCGATTTTTCGTCAGAAAGCGGTTATAAATACGCCAAGGAGCTTATGGAGCAGGCAACAAGGCCAACAGCTATTTTTGCAGTTACAGATAATCTAGCACTAGGAGCAATGGAGTATCTAAATGAAAAAGGTATAAGTATTCCAGAAGAAGTTGCAGTAATCAGTATTGGAGACTCAAAAATAGATAGACTAGTTACGCCAAAATTAACTTCTATGCACTATTATTATAAAACATCTGGCAGAAAAAGTGCAGAAATCATTCTGGAATTACTACAGAACAATATAAAACAGTCAAAAAACGTCAAAAAAAATATTAAACTTTCATATAGACTTATAGAAAGAAACAGTGTATAATAATCTTGAAAACGAGGTTATTATATTTTTCATAAATGTGGGAACGTTACCTCGTGTATTTTACATATACAAAAGATATATGCTACATTTAATGTAAACGATATTATAAGGGTGCGGAGGATGTGGGAACGATACCGGATGCGAAAATACTTAAAGAATTATTTTAGGGAACATAAGAAATATTAATTTAGTTACACTAAAATAAGTAAAAAAATAATAAGGAGGATGTTAAAATGGCAGTTAATACTCATGCAGAATGGGCAGCACAAATTCTACCTCTTATTGGGGGAAAAGAAAATGTTGCAAGCGCAGCACACTGTGCAACAAGGTTAAGACTTGTATTAAAGGATAATGAAAAAGCAGACAAAGAGGCTTTAGATAAGCTGGAGTATGTTAAAGGTGTTTTCTTAAATGGAGGACAATTCCAAATAATCTTAGGACAAGGTGTTGTAAATAAGGTTTATGCAGAATTAATTAAATTATGCGGAATTACTGAAATGAGCACTGAAGAAGTAAAAAGTGCAGGTGCAGAAAAGTTAAACCCAGCTCAAAAATTAGCGAAATTATTATCTGATATATTTGTACCAATAATACCAGCAATCGTTGCATCAGGATTATTAATGGGAATAATGGGACTATGCTCTAAGTTTGGAATATCAGGAGAAGGTACATGGTGGTGGACATTATTAGATATGTTCAGTGGGGCAGCATTTAACTTCTTGCCAATATTAGTTGCAATTAGTGCAGCAAAGGTATTTAAATGCAATCCATATCTTGCAGCAACAGTAGGTGGAATAATGATCCATCCTTCATTAATGAATGCTTGGGAACAACAATCAGGAAAAGTTGCTGAAACTATGTCAGTGTTTGGGTTAATAGATATGCCTTTAAAAGGATATCAAGGGACAGTATTACCTATTTTATTTGTAATATTCTTAATGGCGATTATTGAGAGAAATGTTAGAAAAATAGTACCAAATATGCTAGATATATTATTAACTCCTTTAATAACAGTTATTTTAACTGGTTTCTTAGCTTTAGTAGTGGTTGGACCATTTGCAAATTGGATAGGTGATGGAATAAGTATATTCTTACAATATGCATTAAATAACTTTGGTATTTTTGCTGGAATTATATTTGGGGGATTATATTCTGCAATAGTTATTTCAGGAATCCACCACAGCTTCCATGCAATAGAGTTAGGTCTAATAGCATCAACAGGATTCAATACATTATTACCAATCTGGGCTGTAGCAAACTTTGCACAAGGTGGAGCAGCATTAGCAGTATACTTTAAGACTAAGAACAAGAAGATGAAAGCTATATCATTACCAGCAGCAATCAGCTGTACAATGGGTATTACAGAAGCAGCTATCTTTGGTGTTAACTTAAGATATAGAAAACCATTCATCGGAGCAGCTATTGGTGGTGCAGCAGCAGGTGCATATGTAGTAGCAACTAAAGTTAAAATGACTGCCGTTGGAGTAACAGCATTACCTGCAATTGCAATAACAACTGCTGATACAATGATTAATTATATTATTGGATTAGTTATAGCAGGTGGAGTAGCTTTTGCAGCAACATTAATTATGGGAATAAAAGAAGAAGCATAAAATTGTAACAAAAATACTATGATTAAAATATAATGTAATATATAAGGTGGTAGAAGTTGTTGATTAGAACAGCTTTTATCACTTTTTTATTTAAATAACGCATATAATTATTTAATAATTCTTATCTCTATGAAATAGCCAAGTATTATGTTAAAATATAGGTACAAAAGTGGAGGGCTATCAATAAAAATGAATTGTACAAGTTTGGCAAGAGCAATAAACATATTAAAAAGAGTATTTATGACCATCGACAAGAAGAAATTTGTACATGGTGAAAGAACTGCATATATTTTAATGAGATATCTTCAAATGAAGGGATCTTATTCAAAATATGAGATGGCAAAAATAATTCAGATTGGATTATTGCACGATATTGGTGCATATAAAATGGAGCAGAAAGTTAAAAATGTAGATATTGATAATAGCCTTAATAGACATGAAATATTTGGATATATATATATTAGATATTTTCCGATATATGATAATGATTTAGCAGAAATATGCTTATATCACCATCTTGAAATAGAAAAACTTGCAAAAGTAAATACTAAATATAGCGATATCTTAAAAGTATTTAGTTATTTAAATATACTAGAGGAAAATTGGGAAATAGATCAGCAATTAAGCTATGAAGAAATAATTAATATATTAAATATACGTGATGAACATAAAGAGGTTTTTAGTGAGCTGAATGGTAAATATAATATTTATGCTGAGTTAATTAGTGGACAATATGAAAGGGAATTATATAATTATCTAGAACAAATTGAAATTACCTTTGAGGAGATTAGTCAATTTGTGAGAATGATAATACTTTTCATTAGTTTTAAAAGTTTAGGCACACTAAGCCATTCTAAAAGTGTACAATGCGTAACAGGTGAAATATATAAGTTATTGGACATAAAAGAAGAAAGACTAGAAGAGATACTTTTAGCTGCTTATTATCACGATATAGGTAAAATGTTTACCCCATTAGAAATTTTAAACAAACCTGCAAGCTTAACTGATGATGAAATGGCTGTTATGAAAGAACATGTATCAGATTCGGGTAGAATATTGAGAGAATTTGATTTGGAGTATATTGCTAGAATTGCAGAACTACATCATGAAAAACTAGATGGTTCCGGATATCCATATGGATTAAAAGGTGATGAGATTCCTATGGAAGCTAGAGTTGTAGGAGTAGCAGATATATTTAGTGCTCTTGTTGAAAAAAGAGTATATAAAGATAAATTCTGCAAAGAGCAGGTTGTTAGTATATTAAGTGAGCTTAGCAAAAATAATAAAATAGATTCAGCAATCGTTAATGTAGTGATAGAGAATTATGATTATTTAGTCCAGCAGATGGAAGAAAATGCAGAAGAGCTTA
>CAKVNP010000258.1 GCA_934777095.1 uncultured Clostridium sp.
ATGCTAAGCTATTTTTTCATAACAACCTAACAGAATCAATATCTAATAATAATTCACTTAATTTTAAATTTACTTTTATTATTTCCATTCCATTTGCTTCATTAAATTCTTTTATTACTGCTGCTATTTTATCTTTAATAATATTTTCTCCTGATAAATAAATTATTTTAGGCAATGAAATAAATCTCTCATAATCTTTTACGTTATAAATTTTTTTATCATTTAATACATGATTATTTTCTATAAATTCTATTTCTTCTTCTACTTCCTTAGTATAGAAATGTATATAATACCACTCTGTTCCTAATGCATATTTTTTTCTTCCCCAATGATGTACTCCACTTTTTAAGAAAAATAAAGTACCTGCCGTTAATTCATATGAAATACCATCTTCTATTATTTCCATACTGCCACTTATCAAATAAATCAGCACATTAAATTCTGCTATCCTATCTATATGTACAAGAGAATTTAATGCTACCATATAGTTTGCTTCACCTATTAAAGGCAGCTCATTATATAAAACTGTACATAAATGATTATTACTTGACCATTTTTTCTTCATTGATAATCCTCAATTCATTTAGTTCTAAAATAACTTTTTCCTACTGTCTTCAACTAAATTTACATATATAATTAATTATATACCATTTTTTAACATCATTTCATTATTTCAATAATTTATAAACCTTAATATCTCAGTAGAAATATTATCAATACTATGCCCAGCCTCTCTAAGATAATTAACTTCAACATTATTAATTAACTTTTCTGCTCTTTCTTTTATTTCAGCTGTTTTTAAAATTTGAATACTTTTCTAAATCATTTAACCACATGGAAGAACTCATTCCGCTTCCATGCAACAATACTATTGGTGGATAATCTTTTTCACCGGCCTCAATAATAAATGTACTACCATAACTTGTATTTAAATAGTACTGTTTGGTGTTATCTAAATATGTATTAAGCATCTGATCATAATAATCTATAATGCATTCCTCCCCCTCACTGACTTAAATATATGTTTCTTTTTCATCCTACTATCTCCTCAAACTAATATCTCTTCATTAGTATTTTCAAAAAAAGAACTTATATCAAAATAATATGCAAATTTATTTTGATATAAGTTTTACTAAAAATATTTTATTTATTGTTTTTTAACCACATAATTGCGCTATATGCATGCATTGCTGCACCAGTAACTAATATATCCTCATTAAATACTACTTTTTCATTATGCATTGCTTCGCCATATAAACTATTTTCTTGTTTCGTACCTGCACCTAGCATAAGATAAACACTTGGTACTTCATAAGAATATGAGGCAAAATCTTCTGAACCCATTCCGCCGCCTTCAAATAGTATTACTGACCTTTCATCTAATATGTCTTTTACATAAGTAGTAATCTCCTTAGCTAAATCTGTATCATTTGCTAATGGTGGTACTGATGATAATTCTATTAATTCAGCTTCTCCCCTAAACATCTTAGCTGTTGATGTAACAATTTCATTAATTCTATTAAAGATAAATTCACCAAGTTCCTTATTTAAACTTCTAATAGTACCTTCCATAATTACTTCTCCAGGTATTATATTAGGTGCATCTCCACCAGCAAATTTACCTATAGTAACTACTGCTGAATCAGTAGCTGATATTTCTCTTGCAATTATCTCCTGTAAAGAAATATAAATATGAGCAGCTATATTTATTGGATCTACTCCTAGCTCTGGCATAGCTCCATGACATCCACTACCTTTAACTACTATTCTAAATCTATTACATCCTGCAATACTAGTTCCAAGGCCGCATAACACCATATGGGAAGGTGTTCCAGAATGAACATGCATTGCCATTGCAGCATCAACTTTTGGATTAGTTAAAACTCCTGCTTCTATCATTTTCTTTGCGCCAGTAAATCCTTCCTCATCTGGTTGGAATACTAATTTTACAGTACCTTCTATTTTATCTTGGTTTTGTTTTAATAGTTTTGCTGCCCCTAAAAGCATAGCAGTATGCATATCATGTCCACAAGAATGCATACATCCATTATCAGATTTAAAATCACATTCTGTTGCTTCCTTCATTGGTAATGCATCCATATCAGCTCTTAATAAAAATGTTTTACCTGGCTTACTTCCAGCAATTGTAGCTACAATCCCACTTTCACATATTTCTTGTGGATCATATCCAAATTCCTTTAATTTATCCATTACATAAGCCTTAGTCTTTGGTAATTCTGTCCCCACTTCAGGATTACTATGAATTGTTCTTCTATAGTCTATTAATTCATCCTTTATTAGCTTTGCTTCATTCATTATTTCCTTCATAACTACACCTCATTAGTAATAATATTTTTATATTTAATAATTTTTATATACAAAATATAACTATTTATTAGTTAAAAATACTGAAAACATTGTTCCTTCACTACTAGAATCAACGTTAAAATTAAATCATTTAAATTATTCTTTTTAGCTCTGATTTGAATTACGCCGCTTTCTAACCGCGACATTTTTATCATGCTCTCAACTAAAAAAGTTAGTCTATCTAGTGATGATAAAATTACTTGAAAAAATTCATTTCTTTCATCTCTTCTATTTTTAGCTTTTAATATATCTGTTAATTTTATTGTTTGATATTGCAGTTTAGAAAGCATAGTATCTTCAGTAGTAGAAAAAATATTTTCATCTTTCAAATTAATAATAGTATCTAACATATCTGATAACTGAACAAATATATTTTCCAGATAGATTTTAGTTATTTTATCATAGAGCAATATTAATAATAACAATATTATTGTCAAAACACCAACTATTAATGTTAATTGAGTATTTTTTGTAAAAATATATACTACTCCAATTAAAATAAAGATAATTACTATAAATATTATCTTTAATGCTATTTTCAGCTTATCAATTAATTTTTCATTTATCCTCTTCATAAATTACTCCCCAAAAATATAACCAATTCCAAACACAGTTATAATGTAAATTGGATTTTTGGGATCTTGCTCAATTTTCTTTCTAAGTCTTCTAATATTTACACTTAGAGTATTTTCATCTACAAACTTACCACTATTATCCCAAAGCTTTTCTAATAATATATCCTTAGTCAATACTTTACCTTTGTTTTTTACAAACAATTCTAAAAGCTTATATTCCGTAGCAGTTAAGCTTACTTCAATATTATCCTTTTTAACAATATTCTTGTCAAAATCAATTTTTAATTCTTTATATTCAAATTCATTTTTAACATCTATAGTATTTCTTCGTAGAATTGCACTAATTTTATGTTTTAGCACTTCAACTGAAAAAGGCTTTGAAATATAATCATCACAACCACTTTCAAACCCCTTAACCATATCCTCTTCAGTATCATTAGCAGTAAAAAATACTATAGGACATACTACTTTACTTCTAATTTCTTTACATAAATCTAACCCATTACCATCTGGTAAATTTATATCTAAAAGGAGAAAATCTATTTTATTATTTAAAATTAACTGTTTTCCCTCTTCTTTATTATAAGCTGAAACAACCTCATATCCTTCTTTTTTTAAAGCAAAAGTAATTCCTCTATTTAAAATTCTATCATCTTCTATTATTAATATTTGAGTCATGACCTCACCTCTCCTATAATTATAGCAAAAGTGACAGATATGGACAATCTGTCACTCTTTTTTTTTTACTCTGCAATTTCCCTGATTCTTTCTGTCACGCTTCTCTTGGTTGATAATTTAAAAATTACTGATGGTGTTATTAAGCAGATAACTAATACTAAAATAATCAATATAACTAATGGTACTGCTGGGAAAGAGAATACTGCATAATCTGCTATATTCCTAGTAAGCTTTGAAATTCCATAAACAAGAATCTTTTCAACCATGCTGCTTTTCTCAAACTCCTCAGTTTTAGTTGTTTTTGCTTCTAAACTCAATCCTCTATTTTTAGCAATAGTTCCTAGATCTACTTTTATCTGCGGTTCATACTTTTCATTTACTTGTATATAAGAAATATAATTAGATGCCTTATTATCTAAGTTTTCTAAGGAAGACTTACTCATATATATAGTTGGTATTCCTAATGGTCTCGCCAATCCATCTGGCAGGTAATTATCATTAAATTTAATAACCTGCGTATCAAAAGTTTCAAATTGATTTGTATCTGGATTGGTAATAGTTAAATCACCTTTTACATCTTAATAATTCTCACCATAATACCAA
>CAKVNP010000259.1 GCA_934777095.1 uncultured Clostridium sp.
GGTTATCATCGGCTTTTCCAAGAGTCCTTTCACCATATTCATCTGAATATGCTACTCCTAAACTAGATGTAACTTTTATATTTTCTTTCCAAATAATATTTTCTATAGTTACTCTAATATTTTCTGCTACTATTTGCACATCTTCTTTTTCCTTATACCTTACTAACACTACTATTTCCTCGCCACCATATCTAAATACTTCTGTATTTTGATATCTAGCGCCTCCAAGCATTGAGCATACATTTTTTAGAACCTTGTCTCCTACCTCATGCCCATATGTATCATTAATTTTTTTAAAATTATCTATATCTAACATAATTGCTGCAAAACTAATTTTTTTCTTTAAGAAATATTTATATCTTTTATCAAGGTACTGTCGATTATAAATTTTAGTTAAATGATCATAATTAGCTGTTTTCTTAATTTTTTTAGCTACTATATGCCACCATACAATAACTATTAGGCTAAATAATGCCTCGATTTTTAAAGCATTATTAAAAATATTAATTTTAATACTTTGATTCACCACTGATTTTTCAGTTGCAATATAATTCATATAACTAGTTGAGTATTGAGTATATATCACATTCATCAATTTATTTTTCTCACTATCTAAAGCATCTTCACAGTAATCATATATCTCTTTATCACCAATAATTTCTGCTGTATTTTTAAGTCTATTTAACACTCGCATCTTTATATTACTATGAATTTGTTCTTGTCCTTCCAATATTTCGTAATATTTTTCTATAGATTCATAATATTTCTCTTGCTTTTCTAACAATGAAATTTCTAATAACATCAGTATTTCTTTTTTATTGCTATATTTTTCTTCTTTATCAATTGCTAAAAGTTTTCTACTATATGCTAATATATCTTCAGCTTTTTTTATTTCATCTTTTTTTAAATAAATTTCTCCTTTAATCACATTAGCTAATATTTCAACATCTCTATAATCTTCTGCATTGAAAAATGTAATATATTTATCTATTTCCTGAATATTTTTCTCTGCTTTATCATACTGACTATTTTGTAGATATATACTAGCTAGGTTTATATATGCATCTGTTTTTATATATGCATCTTCATATTTATCTTCTAATTCTTTATTTAAGACATATTTCATGGACCCAATGGATCGCTCATATTCTCCTAATTGGCTAAATAAATTCGCTATATCAATAATAGTCTTATCCTCTATATAATCTACTGATAAAAAGTCAAATAACATTATCATTTTTATAATGCTGCTATAACTTACAGGTGAGTCGTTATATGGCGCATAATATTTTTTTATTTGTCTTAAAATATTAATTTTATTTGTATTAGATAAGTTATTACCACTATTTAAGCTTTCTATTTCACCATCTATTTTATCTGCAAAATTCGTAATTATCGTTAAAGTATTCCAAATAACATTTTCATATTTTATATATGTATTATAATCTAACATACTATATTGTATAAATATTATATTACTAGCTTCTTGAAGCTTTCCTTCCTTATGATATAGCTGCGCTAACATACTAGTGGCATATACCTTTAAATAATCATTTATATTATTAGACTTTTCTTCATTTAATCCATCTATAACAACTTTTAGACTTTCTATAGCTTCTTTATTATTTCCCTTTTCTATCTCAAAACATCCTTTTATAAAGTTTGCTTTATTATAATTACTACTTTTATTTAATCTATCTATTAAGTCAACTTCAATATTATTCTGTAAAGTATTTTGGTCTTTTAATAAAATTATAGAAGCTGAATCACCTATCTCTTTAATTTTAGAGTTAATTTTATATTCTTCATATCTAAATAAAATTAACATAGCAGCCATGGCAATTATTATTCCCCATATTGCTTTTCTTATTTTTAATTTCATAAGAACTGATTGTTCTCCCCTCTAAAACTTTGTCGTTTTTTGTAACTTTATCTTTTAATTTTATATTATTTTTTTAATTTGCACAACATATTTTAAATTATTTTTAATCATATTAACTTTACTTTTTAAAAACACAGCCATCATATAGCTTTTTTAGCTATATAATGGCTGAATGTTATCACAGTTGTTTAACCTTTATTGCTCCAACACCTGTTGAAAGATCAAATACATAAGTGTTTTCTCCTGAAGTAGTTACATCTGTAGAACATGCTCCAAGTCCTGTCTCCGTTTTAAATCTAACTGGTGAGTTTTCTGGAATATATATGTTAGCTGCTCCTACACCACCTTCAAAATCCAAATCTCCACCAACCTCTTTAATTTTAATTTCAGTAGCACCTACTCCCCCTGAAATATCCATTTTTCCTGATTTGTTTAAATTAATTTTTGTCTGACCTACACCAAGCTCCATAGATAAATCATTGAATGTTAAATTATCTATATATACATCTCCAACTCCACATTCCATATCAAATTTATCTGCTGATATATCTGATACTGTACATTTACCTACCCCATAATCAAAGTCTATATTTCCTGCATATTCCTTAGGAATTCCTATTTTTATATCATTTTTCACTTCATCTATATCTTTTATATTATTAACTTTTATTTTTAAATCTGGTTCAACTACTTTAATTGTATTACCTTCCTGTTTTGCTGTTATGCTTCCATATATTTTTTCATTACAATTTCTTTCAACCTTAAATAACCCATTATCTGTAGTATAAATTTCTACATTTGCAACTTGTAAATCTAAATATATTTTATTTATATCTTTTGTTTCAAAACTTTCTGTATAATAACTTCTTTCACCATCATCTTTTATAATGCCTTCCTTGCTATTTCCACTGTTATTTCTTTCAATTTCAATATTACATCCTGAAAATCCAGCAGCAGTAGTTAATACTAATATCGCACAAATCAATTTCTTTCCCATAATTTAATACCCCTTTTCTTTAATCTAATAAATGCTTAATTTTTCATCAATACTTCTTGCTGAAAAATATCCAAGACCCACAATAACAATAAGGTTAATTATTACTTCTACTAAATTTATCTTATTTCCTGTTTGTATTACTAAATTTATCTTAGGAATTATATTAGTTATTTGAGCAATAAGTAATGAATAAATTGATAAACCTATAGTTTCAAATCCAACTACAGCTAACACTCTTAAGCCATTTTTCTCAATATAAGATGCTGCTGTTACTATAATCATTAATAATACTATTAGCCATGAACTATATGAAACAGCGCTTAATAATACTCCCCATACTGCCATACTGCCAATACTACTGCCATTTAATGTACCCATGGTAAATTCTCCAATTATCGCCTGTACTCCACCATTAGTTCCCAAACTTAAAGCACTAATAGCAAATACAACTAAATTAACTAAGAATACTTCCAAAACTTTTGCCAGAATATACTCCCACCCCTTTATTGGTACAGTAAACAAAAGATTCCCGTTTTCTTTTTTAACTTCCTTACAAGTCAAGACAATTTGTACAACTGTATTAATTACTATAATAACGAAAGCTGCCAAAGTACCATTTGCGGCATTTAATAAGCTAAAGGTGATTATTTTCTTAGATCCTATTCCTGCTATCAAACAAGTTAAAAGTACAGCCAGTTCTACTATATATAAAACTTTATGGCTCTTTAAATTATATTTTATTATATTTTTACTCTATTTTTTTACATTCATTATTATATAAAAAATGCTGATGTAAAAAACCCTTTACACCAGCATCTATAAATATCTTATTTAAATAAAAGCCATTTTCCATTGATTAAATCATATTTTATATCATATGTACTTTCTACGCCTTCTATCTTACTGCTGCAGGTAAATTTCCACATCATATTTCCTGCAAGCTTTTCTAATTGCCTATTTATTATCCGATCAATAACAACTACACTTGAAGATTCTTCCTCGTCCTCATACTTAAATTTCATTGGATTTACCTTTCCATTAGTATCAAACCACGCTATCATTTGTATTGATTTTGCAACGCTTTTCATTCTTAACCTCTCCTAAAAACATTTTTTATTAATATAATTTATAAAATGCTTCCCATCATTGGGTAATCCTCTTCATCACCTACACCACCATTTAGTGGCTTAACTTGAGAATTTATAAATGTAGACCTTATAATTGAACCTTTGCCAAATTTGCCTCGTATTTCATCTATTGCCTTATCCAAAGCTCTTTGCTTATATATTTTATTTTGGTCTAACAAATTAGGCTGGTAAAAT
>CAKVNP010000260.1 GCA_934777095.1 uncultured Clostridium sp.
GTGCCAGGAGATTATATGGTAGAAAGGCTGATAGCTGAGGATAGGCTGGAGAAGCTAGATAAAGAAAATATTCCTAACTGGACAAAACTTTCAGCAAGTAATTTAAATAGAAGTTTTGACCCAGGAAATGAATATTCACTGCCTTATATGAATGGAACAATAGGAATTATCTATAATACAGATTCAATAAAAGATGAAGTAGACAGCTGGAGTGATATGTGGAACCCTGAATATAGAGATGAAATATTTGTACTGGATTCACAAAGAGATGCTATTGGAATGGCTCTTAAATATTTAGGATATTCTATTAATAGTACTGATGATCAAGAACTAGCAGCTGCAAAAGATGCCTTAATTGAACAAAAAGCTTTAGGTACAATTTATGGTGCTGATAATGTACAGGATTTAATGATTTCTGGCGAAAGATCAATTGCGATGATCTGGTCAGGGGAAGGGTTAAACCTTGCAGATGAATATGATTACTTAGAATATGTAGTTCCAAAAGAAGGAGCTAATTTTTGGATTGATTCATTGGTAATTCCAGCGGGAACTAATAATAAGGAAGCAGCAGAAAAGTTTATCAATTTCTTATGTGAAGCAGATAGTGCATATAGAATAGCTGATGAAATAGGCTATACTACGCCAAATGAAGAAGCAATGAAGATGCAGGATGAAAGTATCATTAATAATCCAGGAGCATATATGACTGATGATGTTATGGCTAAGTGTGAAGGATATAAATATCTTACTCAGGATGAATTAAAGAAGTATGATGAAATATGGCTTGAAGTTAAAAACTATAAATAATAGCTGTGGTGATTTTAATCTTTTTGGGATATAATAAATAATAAATGGTGCTTAGGAGGGTAAGCTGATGGATAAAATAATTGATTTTAATGAACTTAAAAACAAGGTTAATGAAAAAGATGTCGATAATTTTGAATCATATATATATAACTTATATTATAAAATGGCTGAAGGTAAGCTAAGCATGGCTGAATTTACTCAGGAAATGACTTCCTATATGGAAAAGAATAATATCTCACAAGATAAGTTCTTAAAAATCCAGACTAAGTTGATGGAGAGATATGGTTTAGATGCTAAAGGATTAGAAGAGCAGATTAAATCAATGGGCCTAGATAAATTTGGTATTGATTCAGTAGATTATGAAAAGACTCGTAAAGTATTAAGCTTTCAGGATAAATACAAAGATAGAATTAAAGTAAAAGGAACTGTTGAGTATTCTATTAAAAATTCAAAAAATGATATAATAATACTTTTAGAAAATCAAGAAGTTTTAATCAGAAGTGAAAAGAACATAGACTTAGCTGATGATGAATTAAATGAATTTTTATGTTCATACAGAAAGACTCTTGATGACAGCAAGCTTAAAATAATACTTTGCGAAAACTGTAAAGAATATGATTACTAAAAATAGAAAGATATTTCTATTTATTTTGAAAAGATATAATGTATAATAAATAGGGCACGGTTATTTTTAACCGTACTCTATTTTTATGTAGTTTAATCAATATTAGATAAATTATTTATTAAAAGACGGAGGAAACTAATGAGCGTATTAACGGTTAAAAACATAAGTCATGGTTTTGGAGACAGAGCTATCTTTGAAGATGTATCATTTAGATTATTAAAAGGTGAACACGTAGGTTTAATTGGAGCTAATGGTGAAGGTAAATCTACTTTTATGAATATAATAACAGGAAAACTTATGCCAGATGAAGGTAATGTAATTTGGAGCAATAGAGTAAGAGTAGGCTATATGGATCAGCATGCTGAACTTGCTAAAGGATTAACTATTAGAGATGTATTAAGAAGCGCTTTCCAATACCTATTTGACTGAGCTTTATGGAAGAATGGGCGAAATGGATGAAGATGAAATGAATAAAGCTTTAGAAAGAACAGCAGTTATCCAGGATATGCTTGATAACAATGGATTCTATGTAATAGATGCTAAAGCTGAAGAAGTTGCTAAGGGGTTAGGTCTATTAGATGTAGGTCTAGATAGAGATGTTACTGAATTAAGTGGTGGACAAAGAACTAAAGTATTATTAGGTAAATTACTGCTTGAAAATCCAGATATCCTATTACTGGACGAGCCTACTAACTACTTAGATGAAGCTCATATAGAATGGTTAAAGAGATTCTTACAGTCATATGAAAATGCCTTTATTTTAATTTCACATGATATTCCATTCTTAAATTCAGTAATTAACTTAATTTATCATGTAGAAAATAGAAAGCTTACTAGATATGTTGGGGACTATTATGAATTCCAAAGAATATATGAAGCTAATAAGGCACAATTAGAAGCTGCTTATGAAAGACAACAAGCTGAAGTTGCTAAACTACAAGATTTCGTTGCTAGAAATAAAGCCAGAGTAGCTACAAGTGGTATGGCAAAAGCTAGACAAAAGAAGCTTGATAAAATGGAAATGATTGAACTTGCTGCGGAAAAACCAAAGCCAGAATTCAACTTTAAGCAAGGAAGAACTTCAGGAAAAACTATCTTTGAAACTAAAGATTTAGTAATTGGGTATACAGATGCATTAACTAAGCCATTAAACCTTACAATGGAAAGAGGGCAAAAAATAGCTTTAGTTGGAGCTAATGGTCTTGGTAAGACAACATTATTAAAAAGCTTAATGGGTAAAATACCAGCACTTAGCGGAGAAGTACATTTAGGTGACTATCAACAAATAGGTTACTTTGAACAAGAAATAAAAGAAGCAAACTACAATACTTGTATTGAAGAAGTATGGGAACAATTCCCTTCAAAGACTCAATATGAAATAAGATCAGCTCTTGCTAAATGTGGTTTAACAACTAAGCACATTGAAAGTAAGGTATGCGTATTAAGTGGAGGAGAACAAGCTAAGGTAAGATTATGTAAGCTTATCAACGAAGAAACAAATATCTTAATCCTAGATGAGCCTACTAACCACTTAGATGTAGAAGCTAAAGATGAATTAAAGAGAGCTTTAAAAGAATATAAAGGAACAATACTATTAGTATGCCACGAACCTGAATTCTATAGAGATGTTGTAACAGATATCTGGAACTGTGAAGAGTGGACATTATTTGTACCTTAATGACAACTGAATAGATAATTAATACAGACAGCTTAAACTAAAAGTTTAAGCTGTTTTGATGAGCTTTGAATATAATTAATGCTAGGTTGAGGAAAAGTATACCAAATATATTTGGATTATGATATTATATTATTATTACTATGGTAAATGGGGGAAAAACAAATGAGTATAGAAAGAATTAATGGTAATAAAGAGCAATTATTTGGAGAAATATGTTCAGTATGTTCTGAGTTGAATATAAAGATTAAGGTAAATTCTGATAGTGATAAACATAGCGAGTATAGTATATCAAGAGAAGAAAAAAGAAGTATTCTAAGAATTTATGTTAAAAAAGACGGTTTGAAGTTTGATACATCAGTTGGAAGGGATAAAGATTTAAACTTAGAAATCGAAGAAAAGTTAAAAACAGTTCTTAATCAGACTAAACATACAGTATTCTCATATAAAGATATTAGTGAAGAAAAGTTTACTAGTATTTATCAATCACTAAAGGAGTTAGCAGTAGGTGATGTAATCTTTAATGAGAGAACTAATAATGATCCGAATAAAAGTTATTTTTTTGAAATAAAAAATAGGATAACTAATGAATGTATAACAATATCAAGATATAAAAATGGAACAGTAACACTAAGTGGAGTTGTTTGGATATTATGGGAAGATATATGCCAGATAATAGAAATAAATAATTCTAATGTTACAGTTAATGATATAATTGATAGATTACTAGTAGAGGATAATAAAACAGTTGATGATAGTGATTTTTCTAAAGAAGAAAATGAAGTGAAAAAATTAATTACTGATGATGTTTATGATTTCCTTGAGGAGCATTATAGGGATTATTTAATTTCAGCTCAATGTATATTATCTAATAATGTTAAGATGAAAGAATATAGCACAGTACTTTGTCCAGTAGCTAAAGTTTTAGAGGGATATTTGAAAAGTTTATTAATAAAATTAAATTTAGAAAGAAAAATAGCTATGAATAGTAATTGGAGATTTAGCAATATATTCACACAAAATGGAATAAAAAGCTTGAACGGTGGAAAGATTACAAATGAGCAAGAAAAAGAACTAAATT
>CAKVNP010000261.1 GCA_934777095.1 uncultured Clostridium sp.
CAAATTCTAATATTATCATAGCATTTTCTGGTGGTGTAGATAGCAGCTTATTATTAAAAATAGCTTGTGAAGCCGCCAGCAGAAAGCATAAAAAGGTATATGCAGTAACAATTCATACCGAACTTCATTCGATGAATGATTTAACTATAGCAAAAAGAGTTGCTGAGGAAGCTGGGGCAGAACATTTAATCATAAAGGTAAATGAGCTACAGGAGGCAGGCATTAATAAAAATCCTGAAAATAGATGTTATTTATGTAAAAAGTATTTATTTTCAAAGATAAGAGAATTAGCTTATACCCTTGATGTTAATCTTATTTTAGAAGGAACTAATGAAGATGATCTGTATGTTTACCGTCCAGGAATCAAAGCACTAAAGGAATTAGGCATCATAAGCCCTTTAGCAGAAGCTAAAATGTCTAAAAAGGATATCAGGAAATTAGCAGGTGAATATGGTATTTCTGTAGCAAATAGGCCATCAGCACCATGTCTTGCTACAAGATTTCCTTATGGTACAGAACTATCTTATGAAGAAATGAAAAGGGTAGAAGAAGCAGAAGAATATTTGAAATCATTAGGATTTTATAATATAAGAGTGAGAGTTCATAGAGAGATAGCAAGAATTGAGATAGATTCAATCGATATGGACATGCTTTTAAGGAATAAAGATGAAGTAATATTTAAACTAAAAGAATTAGGCTATCATTATGTCACATTAGACTTAGAGGGATTTCGTTCAGGAAGCATGGACATATTCATTTAGAATATTACTTTCGTATTATTCAGGAAGTTACCTTTTTCACTGTATATTAGGGAATACATAAGATATAATTGTTTTATGATTAATAGTGGGAGAGGTAGATTAACGTGATATTTTATTTTACAGGTACAGGAAATTCGGGATATGCTGCAAGTGAAACAGCTAAAGGAACTAATGATGAAATAATTTCTATATCTAAGCTGATGAGAAGTGGAGATAAATTAGAATTTACATTAAAAGAAGGGGAAAATATAGGATTTGTATTTCCTATCTATGCGTGGGCTCCACCTAAAATGGTTTTAGATTTTATAAAAAAAGCAAAGTTTATTAATTATAAAGATAATTATGTATTTGCAATAGCTACTTGCGGTGCTGATATTGGCAATACAATGAAGCTTGTAAAGAAAGCATTAGCAGGAAAGTCCATGAATTTAAATAGTGGTTTTTCAATTGCTATGCCCAATAATTATATAATCATGGGTAATGTAGATAGCAAAGAAGAGGAAAAACAGAAATTAGATCATTCAAAAGTTTTTATCGAAAAAATAGTAAAGATAATCAATAATAAAGAAAATAATGTGTTTAAGATAAAGAAGGGTACTTTAGGTGCATTGTTAACTACAGTGGTAAATCCTATGTTTGTTAAACATGCTATGGATCCAGGAAAATTTTATGCCAATGATAAGTGTGTAGGCTGTGGGTTATGTGCCAATGTATGTAATACAGGTACTATAATGATTGTAGATCAAAAGCCGGTATGGGGCAAAGATTGTACCCAGTGTTTAGCATGTTTACATTCATGTCCTAAGCAAGCAATACAGTATGGTAAAGGTACTGAAGCAAAAGGAAGATATGTAAATCCTTATTTTAAATTAGTATAAAGTTAAAGCTAGTGAACTCCGCTAGTTTTATTTTTTTGGCATAATTTACTTATATTAAACTTTATTAAAATAAAATATACAAAATGATTTTAAAATTGAAATAAAAAGTTATATGAAATGTCATAAAAGAAGTTATAAAGCAGGAATGAGTAGGCAATAATTGAAATATATATATTAAATAGCAATAAAGAGGGTTGTACGATATGAATATCTATATTCTTGCTAAAATTATCAGCACCATTGTTATTGTAGTACTTGTATTAGACGTAATAAAAAGTATCTATAATATAAGGAAAAACAGGAAAGCAAGCGGCAGTCGTAAGATGGCATATATTAAGCTTGCAGTTACTATTTTAATAACATGTATCGTATTTGTATTAACTTATGTAGTTTCAATTATACACGTAGAAGGAAAATCTATGGAGCCTAACTATAAAGATAATCAATTTGTACTATTAAATATGTTGAATAGAGATTATAAACCAGGAGATGTAATTGTATTTTATTGTCCAAATAGAGGAAAAAATTTAATCAAGAGAGTTATTGCTACTGAGGGAGATACAGTTGAAGTGAAGGATTTAATGCTATATGTTAACGGTACTCTTTGTAAGGAGAATTATAATACGATAGAATTCCAAAACGATTTTCAGAAGGTAACAGTGCCAAAAGGAAAAATATTTGTAATGGGAGATAATAGGCCAATTAGTCTTGATTCAAGGTATACAGAGGTCGGTTTTATTAATCCTAGTAATATAGAAGGAAAGGTGATTTTATTTAATGATAAAAAGAACAGCTAAGGCTGTTCTTTATTTTTCTTCTGTAAATTGATAATGTATAGTATCTGTATCTTGATCAAATACATAAGAAATATTATTTTGCCTGAAAAAATCAAGCATAGATTTTTGATAGCTTGAAGTATAGGTCTGTAAAGTGTAATAATTTGAATTTAGTGAAGTGTAAAGAGTATCCTTAGCAGAATCTGCTTCTGTATAGCTTTTTACACATTTTTCAGTTTCTGAAATAATATTATTTAATTTATTGACCATATTACTGTAACGGATGTTGGAAAACTTAGATAATTTATTATCCTTAAGAGAAGCTAATTCAGAATTTATTTCTTTTTTGGCTTCATCAGAAAAATCATTATTTTGATAATTGTTAAGTGTATTAGTCATTATTGTATCAGCTTCACTAATTATTTCTTCACCTACTTTGAAGAATTTCTCTGTAGTATCAGGTGAAAATGCTGTTGAAGTAATTTTATAATAACTGAAAGATAATACAGCTAATGAAATGATTGCTGTAAGCATAATAATTCTAGCATTTTTATGAATGCTAAGATTTAAATTTTTAAGATGCATAAAATTACTCCCTTCATTTTAATTCATCTTAGATTATAACATAAATTTAATAATTAATATAATTAAATTATCAGGCGTCCTATTTTGAATAATATATCAAAATATACAATAAAAAGAACAAATGGTATAATTATTTATGGTTAAAATATAATAAGGGGAAGAGAGTTATGAAAAAGAAAAGAGGATATTATATACTTGCTATTTTAGTAATATTAATCTGGAGCACAACTTTTGTTTCAACGAAGACGTTATTAAGTGTATTAACGCCAATAGAAATAATGTTTTGTAGATTTATTATTGCATATATTATTTTGCTCATAGCATATCCTAGAATACATAAAATCAAATCATTTAAAGAAGAACTGTTATTTATCGGTGGAGGGCTCTTTGGGGGGAGTGTATATTTTTTAGCGGAAAACACAGCACTTCAATACACTTTAGCTAGTAATGTAGGAATTTTGGTAGCAGCAGCACCATTATTCACAGCATTTACTGCACATATTTTTATGAAGGAAGAAAAGGCGGACAAGCAATGGTATATGGGAGCTATTATTGCCTTTATAGGAGTATTTCTAGTAATTTTTAATGGACGATTTGTACTTAAGTTAAATCCAATGGGAGATTTTTTAGCAATACTAGCTGCTTTGTCATGGGCATTCTATTCAGTAATGATTAAAAAGATAGGAACGAGCTATAAGAATATATATATTTCACGGAAAATATTCTTTTATGCTATTCTTACAATGCTTCCTGTATTAATTTATGAAAAAGGAAATTTTGGTGGCAGTGAATTCTTTACAGGAAAAGTTATCAGTAATCTTTTATTCTTAGGGATATTAGCCTCATCTATCTGCTATGTTTTATGGAATAAAGTAATTTTTAATATAGGAGCAGTTAAAGCAAATAATTTTATATATTTATCACCCCTATTTACCACTATTTTCTCAGCACTTATTTTACATGAGAAAATCACATTAGTAGCAGTACTAGGTGGGATCCTAATAATTTTCGGCGTTTATGTATCAGAGAAGAAAATAAATAAAGGATAAAAGTTTTTAATTTTTAGCATAAATCAATGTAACTTTTTTGTTAACAAAATTGAAATAATATGTTAAAATCTAGTAAATGGCATTAAGGGAGGATAAATATGGGAGAAAAATTTGAATTGCTATATGGAGA
>CAKVNP010000262.1 GCA_934777095.1 uncultured Clostridium sp.
AATATATCATCAAATTCTTTAGTGAAGAAATCTTTCATTTCCTGCAGTTCTTCCTTAGGATATTTATATTTTCCATAGCCAAATTGGCCATATTGATATTTCCTGTCATCTTCGTTCATTGGAAGTGTTGTATTAGGGAATATTTCTAAAATCCTATTTTTAGCCTTGGTTGTATATCTATGAGAAATAACTTCAAATATAACAGGGTGGGATAAGTCTTTTGGAAGCGTATTTTTTAAATTAATAAGCAGTTCATGGTACTCTTCCTTCCAGTTTGGATAAATGAAAACAGGTGCAATAATAAAACCGATAGGATAATTAGCAGCAGCTAGTTTACTGCTGGCTTCTATTCTAAGTTTTGCGGATGCTGTTGCATGTTCGTAAGATTTTATTATGGTATCAGTATTTAAGCTAAAACGAATTTCAGTATGATTGTTATGTTGTATATTTATTAAAGAGTCAATATCAGTAAATTTAGTTACAAATCTAAATCTTGCTAAATCTTCTTTTGCAAAAAAGGTAATAGCTTTTTCTAATGAATGAGTGTATGGTTCAATAGGAACAGGATCAGAAGTAGCTGCTCCTTCAAAGATAGTTATATCAGGGCTTCTTTCAATAATATGTTTTTTTGCTTGGGCTAATATTTCATCAACATTAACATGAACCTTTACAAAAGGCTTATCTCCTAGCTGGGTATTTAAATAGCAGTATTCACATTGGCCCATACAGCCACTTACTAAAGGCAGCTGATAATGAGCAGAAGGCTTGCAGCTTTGAAATTTTAAACTTTTCTTTATGCCTACTACTAAAGTCTTTTTTCCATTTCTATATTGAATATTAAGATTATCGCCAGGTATATGGCTTTTAATTCGATTAGATGAACTTTCAATAACTTCTACAGCATTATTTCCGTGGAAATAATCATATAGTTCTTCACCTAATGGATAGTTTAATGCATCTTTTTCAAAGATGACTCTTTTAGGAATAAACATTAGATTCCTCCTTAAATTATTAAAATTTATTACTTATATTGTTTATAGTTTTACATTATTTTTAATTCATATTCATAACTGAGTAAATATTACTTAATAGTATATAGATGATACTTTAGGAAAAAATAATATAAGTTATTAATAATTTAGGAGGAAATTATGGAACAACAGTTTGTACAAGGAGATTCATTATTTAATAGGTTAAATAAAATAACTAAGCAGTATGATTATTTGATAGAAGATATAGAAACAGAGGTGATAATTGCAGGGGGAGGAGTTACTGGCGCATTATTAGCTTATTATTTTACTAAGAATAATGTAAAATGTGTGGTATTAGAAAAAGGAAGGATTGCTCATGGAAGTACGGGGATAACCACTTCACTTTTACAGTATGAACTTGACGGTAAAGTAAATGAGCTGCTTGAATATACTTCAAAAGAAAATGTAATAGAATCTTATAGTCTAGGGCAGAAAGCATTACAAGAAATAGATGATTTTATTACAGCTTACGGGAATAAATGCCAATATGAAAAAAAAGATGCTTTATTATATACAAGTAAAAAACTTGAATTTGACGAAATAAAAGCAGAGTATGAAATTAGAAAAGAAAATGGTTTTGATGTTGAATTTATTGATGAAAATAATAATCCGTTCAGTTTTGATTTAAAGGCTGGTGTATATAGTAAAAATGCAGGAGCTCAATTTGATCCATATCAATTTACTCATCAGTTATTAGAAGTAGCAGAGGAAAAAGGTGCAAGGATTTATGAAAACACAGAAATTGTTAAAGTAAATTATACAGATGATAAGGCAGTTGCAGTTACCCAATATGAAAATAGGGTAAGCGGTAAGATATTAATTGTGGCAACTGGTTATAATACCAGCATATTTACTAATAGGCAATTTGGCACTAAAACAACTACCTATAATATTGCAACAAAGCCAGTAGCTGATTTTAATGGCTGGTACAATAAAGTTTTAATTAAAGATAATAATATTCCATATAATTATTATAGAACTACTTATGATAATAGAATTATTGCAGGGGGAGGTGATATACCTTTTATTCCTAATATATTTGATGAAAAAGCAGCGGATGAAAAATATAGCATTTTAGAAAATAGAATAAAAAATATGTTTAGTAATATTGAGGATATTGAAGTTGAATATAAATACTGTGGATGTTTTGCCTCTACTGATGATAATTTAGGCTTTTTAGGAAAGGATCCGGAGAATTTAAAATTATGGTATTGTCTTGGTTACGGAGCTAATGGCATATTATTTGCAGTATTAGGAGGAATGATGCTTAGTAGACTTTATTTAGGAGAGGAGGATAAAGCTTTAAAATTATTTAGAATAGATAGATTTGATCAAAATAAATAAAAGGGTGGTAAAAATGAAGCTTAAAGAGAGAACTTTAATAAAAACATTAAGTTTAATGGTAATTATTTTTTTATGCTTAAATATTAATACATTTGCAGAAGTGGTACCAGTAAGTATTATAATTACAACTGAAGGGAAAATTATTAATACGGTGACTTATGGGAGATATGAAATAAGAGCTGAAAAGATAGTATCTCAGGATAAAAAATCACTAGGATATTGTTTAGAGATAGAAAAAGAATATCCTAGTGGAGAAAAATTCAACTTAACTTATGATATGGAAGACCAGGTGCTAGGAATTTTAAAGGCTGGATATCCAGATCATACGCCAGAAGAATTAGGGCTAGCAAATGAAGATGAAGCGTATTTTGCTACCCAAGTGGCATTATGGTGCTATTTAGAAAAATATAATGTGGAAGCATTAGATGGAGATGCTAGAATAATTAAGGCAATTAAAGAAATTTATAATGGTTCAGACAAAACTAGAAGCTTAAGTGATTATGAAATTAAAACATATTACACTGCAGCAGAAGTGCAGGATATTATAATGCTTTTAAGAAAGGAAATAGAGGTATCACCAACAGAAGAGGAAAAAGTAGAAGAGAATACTAATAATACAGAAAATAATGAAGAAATTATTTTAGGTAAATAGCTGTTTTTTATTTTTAGTAGAATTATTTTTACTGTTGAATAATATAATTTATAAAGCAATGTTAAGGAATAGAATGTGAAATCAAATTTTTATACATTCAATACTTATTTAAAAAATGAGGAGAACTTAATAACCGCAACTATGGAAGATTACATAGAGATGATTTATAGGTTATCTGAAAAAGAGGGTTTTACTAGAGTAGGTGATTTATCAAAAGCACTTAATGTACAGCCACCGTCAATTAGTAAAATGATTAAAAGGCTGGTAATGCTGGATATGACTATTTCTCCAAAGTATGGGTATATAAAGCTTACTGAGGTAGGAAAAGAATATGGCTTATATTTATTAAATAGACATAAAACAATAGAGAAATTTCTATCTTTAATTGGTGTTAAAGAGTCTTTATTAGAGGAAACTGAAAAAATAGAGCATGTCCTTAATAAAGAAACTTTGGAGTGTATTATGAAATTTATCGATAAAATGGAACAAGACAAAACTTAAAAGAAAGTCTTAATATTTTATAAAAGAATTCCCAAGAAGAGGAATTCTTTTATTTTTAGGAAAGAAAGTAAAAAAAGTAGTTGTAAAGTATTGACAAAAATGTATAAAAAAGATATATTTATATCAACGCTTTATTAAATTAAAGTGATAAAGCAAAGAGGGGGCTGATTAAAATTAAAAAGGTAATACCAGAAGGGATGAGAGACTTTACTACAGAAGAGTGCAGAGCTAGAAATGAGATTAAAAATAAAATAGAAAATATTTTTGAATTATGGGGATACAATGAAATCTCTACACCTACTGTGGAATATTATGATAATTTTAATGATAAAACTAAAATATTGAAAGAAGAAGAAATGTATAAATTCTTCGATAATAGGGGGCATATTTTAGTATTAAGACCAGATATGACAGTACCGGCAGCACGAATGGCAGGGAGTAAATTAAAAGATATGGAGCTGCCTATTAAAATTAGATATTCATCAAATATTTATAGGGTGCATGAACTTTTAGCCGGGGTTAATAATGAGTATATGGATTGTGGCGTAGAAATATTAGGCAGCAGTGCAGAAGAATCTGATTTGGAAATATTAGTCACTGCAATAGAATCATTAAAATCTATTGATA
>CAKVNP010000263.1 GCA_934777095.1 uncultured Clostridium sp.
CTCATTAGCTCTTTGTCTAACTTACGTGGATCGTTTCGCCTGCGACTGGCATCGACTTTCATCCACAGACCTAGCTTCATACTACCTATTATATATCGCTTTTTGCAATTGTCAATATAAAAATGTTATCAATTTTACATTTTTCGATTATATTTTTACATTCATTCATAGTTGCTCCAGTGGTTGTCACATCATCTATAAGTATTATTTTACTACCCTTGAATTTTTCACCATTCAAAACCTTAAAAGCACCTTTAATATTTTCAGCTCTTTCTTCCTTGCTAAGAGTTTTCTGCTCTTTTGTATCATTTACTTTTATAACCGATCTACTTAAGGCTATGCCAGTCTTTCTTGATACTTCTTCTGCTAATAGCTGGCATTGATTAAACCCTCTTTTTTTAATTGATTTTTTAGTCATTGGTACAAAACAGATATAATCTGCCTTAATATCTTTTTCTTTTATTATTTGAACCAAAAATTCAGCTAAAATTCCCGCTGCGGTAAAATCGCTTTTATATTTCATCTGTAAAATCAGCTTTTTTACTACTCCGCTATAATAGCTATATGATATTATTTCATTATCTGTGTTATCTATTCTTTTTATTTGGCTTCTGCAGATAGGACATAATCCACTTTCTGATTCCTGCCCACATATTACACACTTATCATTAGGATATAAAACTTCTAACAAACAGCTGAATAAATATTTTATTATTTTAATACCCTTTTGTCCCATAAGCTTTTATTGAAGCCTCGTATTATTTCCCTTGATTTATCCATTTCTAATGATATATCCCTTGAAACTAGTAAAACTTCTGAAAGATTATTTACTTTAGTATTAATTGCACCACAAGTATAAACTATTTTTTTATAGTTATAGCTTGCATCATCTGCAAATAGAATTATTACATTTAAATCTCCAATATTATTTATATATGATCCCAATAAATCAGTTACTATTAATATTGTTTCATTTTCTTCATCAATTATATTTTTAACAAATTCAAAGCTATCATTTTTAGAGTATTTTACTACTCGAATATTACTTATTTTCAATGTATTTTTATAGCTCTGATATACTTTTTCAAGCTTTGATTCATTTGGCACAACAATTAATACATTTTTTCTATTATCTTTATACCATTTTATATAATCATACAAAACCAGCGGAATATCTTCTTCAAGCTTTATCCTGGTACTTATTATTCTTGGTTCAATCATAGGTACTGGTAGAGTTAAATATATAAGCTCCATTTTTTCTCCAATGGGAAAAACCTTATCACAGCTATATATTATTATTTTTTTGCATTTCCAATATATTTTTTCTACGTATTGCCTTAACTTCTCTGAATTAATCTTGGAAAATATTGTTATATCATCAAATATTACTAGGTCATAGCTTTCGTTTATAAAATTTATTTCATCAATAAATATAAATTTTACATTACCTCCTTTATTTCCATCTACAAACTTACCAATGGTTCTTTCATAATATTCGTTTTTATTTTTTACTGCAAAATCTTCCTCAGTAGTACAAATAACATATAATACACTGCCATTTTCATTAATGATTTTATTCAATATATCATAAAAAATAAAAGCCGTATTAAAGGGTCTGCTTTTAATATTTAATACTTTTGTTTTCTTTTTATACCACGCATTAATCCCTTTAAACGTATTATTCAATTCTCTATAATTCACCCTTACTATACCTCATTTTCTCATTAATTATCTTTAATTATTTGGCGCATTATTTAAAGTAATATCTACAATTCTCTCTTTTAAAGAAGAATATCTCTCCATATTATTTGTATTTGCAACCATATACTTTAGCGCTTTTTGACTTCCTACAACCACTACTAGTTCCTTAGCTCTAGTTATGCCTGTATATAATATATTTCTATTCATTAAAAACATTGATCCCATAAATGCCGGAGTAATTACAACCTTAAATTCACTACCTTGACTTTTATGTATTGTTATTGCATATGCTAATTCTAATTCATCTAAAAATGTAAATTCATATATTACTCGTCTCTCATCATCAAACACTACAGTTAGTATACTTCTCTCCTCATTTATAGACTCTATAAAGCCCATATCTCCATTAAATACACCTACGCCTTTATTATCGCCATCTCCACCAATCCTATTCCACTCTAAAGAATAGTTATTTTTAATCTGCATTACTTTATCGCCTTCTCTAAAAACAATATCCCTTACCTTTTTTTCTTTTTTGCCTTTACCTGGTGGATTTAATATTTCTTGAATTTTATTATTTAAATTATCTACTCCTAATACACCTTTTCTAGTAGGCGATAATACTTGTATATCCCTTATCTTGTTCCATTTAGAGTTAAACATAGGCAATCTTCTATTTATTAAATCTATTATTGTTGTAAGTATATTATCTATCTCATCTCTTGAATCGAAAAAGAAGTCCCCACCTTTTTTATTTAAATAAGGCATTTCTCCATTATTTATTCTATGGGCATTAACTACAATCATACTTTCTTTTCCTTGTCTGAATATTTCATTCAGCCTAACGACCTTAATAAAATTACTATCAATTAAATCTCTTAGTACATTTCCTGGCCCTACAGATGGTAATTGGTCAACATCACCAACTATAATAAGTCTTGTTCCAAGCCTTACAGCCTTTAAAAGGCTATTCATCAGCATTATATCAATCATTGATGCTTCATCAATAATTATCACATCAGCCTCCAGCGGTTCTCCTTCTCCTTTACCAAAGAATGAATTTTCTTCATCACTTACTCCCATTTCTAAAAGCCTATGTATTGTCTTAGCTTCCCTACCTGTTGATTCAGTCATTCTCTTTGCTGCTCTTCCAGTAGGTGCTGCTAAAAGCACTTTCATGCCTGCATTTTCATATATTTCAATAATACTTTTAATTATTGTAGTTTTCCCGGTACCTGGGCCTCCAGTGATTATTTCTACCCCACTATCAAAGGCTCCAATAATCGCTTCTTTTTGTGATGGTGCAAATTTAATATTATTTTTCTTTTCAAAACTTTCGATTTCAAATAAAACATCAGTATTTATAGTTTGAAAATTTTCAATAGATAAAGTTATTATTCTATTTGTCACTCCTAATTCACAATAATAATATGGAAGCAGATATACAGCTTCAACTCCTTTAATATTTTCTACCTTAAGCTTTTCATCTAATACTGCATTATATATATTTTCTTCTACTACATCTCTATTTACTGATAAAACTTTTTCACATTCAGCTATAAGTCTTTCTTTAGGCATATATGTATTTCCCATAGAAGAAAAATTATTTAGTACATATTTTATTCCACTTTGTATTCTAAAAGGAGATATATCCTCTATCCCAAATTCCTTTGCTATTTTATCTGCTGTTAAAAATCCAATACCAGTTATTTCTTCATTAAGTATATAAGGGTTATTTGAAACAATGTCTTTAGAATCCACACCAAACTTTTTATAAATCTTTAAACACTGATTTATGCTGACTCCATACTTTTGGAAATACATAATAATATCCTTTAAATCCTTCGTTTCACTATAAGATTTAACTATAATATCAAATTTCTTATCTCCAATGCCATCCAATTCTTTTAGTCTTTCAATATTATTATCTAATATATTTAACGTATCCTTACCAAATGCTTTAACAATTTTTTTAGCTGTTACAGGACCTATTCCATTAATTATTCCTGTACTTAAATACTTTTCAATTTCACTAGCTGAGGTTGGCAACTTCTCTTGATATTCCTGTACATTGAATTGTCTTCCAAATTGTTTATGCTGAATCCAATTCCCCTTTATTTCAATCTGCTGTCCTTCTCTTATTAAAGGCATTACACCAACTATAGTTATTAGTTCTTTATTAGCTGTTACTTTAGCTACTACATAGCCAGTATCTTCACTTCTAAAAATAATAGCTTCAACTAATCCCTCTAGCTCTAATATTTCCATGCTTATTCCAACCTTTCAATAGTTATCTTATTCATAATTATATCATAATACATAAATTCAATTCACTTATCGTACAAGTATTATCAATAAATCGAGTAGGAGGTAGATAATTATTTTATCTACCGACCTCTCACACCACCGTACGTACCGTTCGGTATACGGCG
>CAKVNP010000264.1 GCA_934777095.1 uncultured Clostridium sp.
TCTACATTCATAATTCATAATTATTTCTGTAGTCTATTTAATATTTCTACATATGCGTCTTTAACGTTTCCTAAGTCTCTTCTAAATCTGTCTTTATCAAGTTTTTCTCCTGTTGTAGCATCCCAGAATCTACATGTGTCTGGTGATATTTCATCAGCTAAAACTATTTCCCCATTATATCTACCAAACTCTAGCTTAAAGTCAATTAATCTTATATTAGCTTTTAAGAATAATTCTTTTAATATTTCATTTATCTTTCCTGTCATTTCATAAATCTTATTTAATTCTTCAAATGTAGTTGCTCCAATAGCTACTGCATGATAATCATTTATTAATGGATCTCCAAGCTCATCATTTTTATATGATATTTCAAAAACCGTAGTTTTTAATTCTGTTCCTTCTGCAATTCCTAATCTCTTAGCCATTGAACCTGCCGCCACATTTCTAACAATTACTTCTAAAGGTACAATTTCAACCTTTTTACATAATTGTTCTCTATCATTTAACTTTTCAATAAAGTGTGTTTTTATCCCATTCTTTTCTAGTATCTCAAATAAAGTTGAAGTGATTGAGTTATTCATAACTCCTTTATCTTCTATCTGCCCCTTCTTTTCTCCATTAAAAGCTGTTGCATCATCCTTGTAGTATACAATTACTTCATCTGCTTTATCAGTTGCATATATTTTTTTAGCTTTACCTTCGTACATCATTTCTAATTTTTCCATTATAAATCCACTCCTTCACCATTTTCAGCAATAAATTTTTCCTTCATATCTTTTCTATATTTAATTAGTTTTTCTTTAAGCTCTTTATCTCCAATAGCAAGCATCTGTACTGCCAGCATTCCTGCATTATATGCATTATTTATTCCTACAGTAGCTACCGGAATTGACTTTGGCATCTGAACTATTGAAAATAATGCATCTAAGCCTTCTATTGCTCCCTTACAAGGAATTCCTATTACAGGAAGAGTAGTCTTTGAAGCAATTACCCCTGGCAGATGTGCTGCAAGTCCAGCACCTGCTATAATTACTTCGCAGCCTTCCTTTTCTACATTTTCAATAACTTCTTCTAACTTTTCAGGAACTCTATGAGCTGATAAAACATAAGCTTTATAATCAATATCAAATTCCTTTAAACAGTTAGCTGCCCCCCTCATTATTTCAATATCCGACTTAGAGCCGAAAAATATAGCAACCCTCATAAAAACCTCCGCTTTTCTAATAATGAATTATGAATGCCGAATGATGAATTAGCGAGGAAACTCCTACTGGAGTTTCTGCCATAATTCATAATTCATAATTCATAATTAATAATTCTTAATTTTTAAAGTATTCCACTCCTGCTTCGAATATTTTTTGATCAAATTCTCCAGGAATATTTTTATATAAATTTTCTCCAATACGTTCTGAGTGTCCCATCTTTCCAAGCACTCTTCCATCTGGGCTTGTTATTCCTTCTATTCCGTATACAGATCCATTTGGATTGTATGGCATATTTAATGAAACATTTCCTTCATCATCAACATATTGTGTTGCAACTTGTCCATTTTTAATTAATTCTTTCACTAATTCTTCACTTGCTGCAAATCTTCCTTCACCGTGTGAAATAGCTACATTATGCATATCTCCTACATTTACTTTGCTGAACCAAGGAGACTTATTTGAAACTATCTTAGTTTGAATTATTGAACTCATATGTCTATTTATCTCATTATAAGTTAAAGTAGCCATATCCTCTTCAAGATCAACTATTTCTCCATATTGAACTAATCCTAATTTTATTAAAGCCTGAAATCCATTGCAGATACCTAACATTAAGCCATCTCTATTTTTTAACAAGTCATTTACAGCATTTTTAATCTTTTCATTTCTAAATACTGTGGCAATAAATTTACCTGATCCATCTGGTTCATCTCCTGCTGAAAATCCTCCAGGAATCATTATTATCTGGCTATTTTTTATTTCTGCTTCCAATTCATTTATTGACTGGATTAAAGCTTCCTTTGAATAATTTTTAAATACAAGCTCCTTAACTTCTGCACCTGCTTTTCTAAATGCTCTCGCACAATCATATTCACAGTTTGTACCTGGGAATACTGGGATGATTACTCTTGGCTTATCAACTGTTATTCTTGATTTTTTTCTTATATTTTCAGAAATATATTCTGCATTAACTAATTCTTTAGCTTCCTTATCGTTAGTCTTTATTTTAAACACCTTTGATAATACTTTTTCATTTTCATTCTTAAGAAGTTCTAGAGATAATTCAAAATTATCTTCTATTGAAATTATTACTGGTTCTGCAATAGTTCTTCCAATAACTTTATAGCTTATGCCACTGAATTCATCTTCAACAGAAACTCCCTGTGGTATTTCTAATACTAAGCTTCCATACCCTAAACCAAAAAGCTCTTCTTTCGAAAGATTTTCATATTTAACGCCAATCTTATTTCCAAAAGCCATTTTTGTTAATGCTTCTGCCACTCCCCCAACTTTCACTGTTGAAGCCGCAATAACTTTTTTGCTATCTATTAATTCTTTTACCAATTCAAGGTTCTTCTTATACATTTCAACATCTAAAGTATAATCATCTTTTTTATCTGCACTTACTAAGATAATTTGTGAATTTATTTCTTTAAACTCAGGACTGATTATTTTATCCGCTTTTTCCACTGCTACTGCAAAAGAAACTAAAGTCGGTGGTACATCTATATCCTTAAAGCTTCCTGACATTGAATCTTTTCCACCAATAGCTGGTAGTCCTAAATCTTGTTGTGCTTGATAAGCACCTAATAAGGCTGCAAACGGCTTGCCCCATCTTTCTGGATCTTTACCTAATCTTTCAAAATATTCTTGGAATGTTAATCTAGCTTTTCTATAATCTCCTCCCATAGCAGTTATTTTAGTTACTGACTCAATAACTGAATAATATGCCATATGGTAAGGGCTCCACATACCAAGTTCAGGATTAATACCAAAAGTCATTAAAGTTGCATCTTTGCTTTCTCCATTCATTACTGGAATTTTAGCCGCCATACCTTCTGCTGGTGTATTTTTATATTTTCCTCCAAAAGGCATAAGTACAGTACCTGCTCCAATAGTAGAGTCAAATCTTTCAACTAATCCTTTTTGTGATGATACATTTAATCTTCTTAAATTCTTAATCCATTGATCTTTAACATCAATATTTTCATCTACATGTAATGGGTAGCTTTCTGGCAGCTTAACCTTTACTTTAGTGCTTTGTCTTGCACCATTTGTATCTAAGAAATCTCTCTTTAAATCAACTATTTTTTTGCCGCGCCAGAACATTCTAAGAGCTTCTGTATCAGTTACTTCTGCCACAACAACAGCTTCTAAGTTTTCTTCATTAGAAAGTTCTATAAATCTTGCTGCATTATCTTTATCAACTACTACAGCCATTCTTTCTTGTGATTCTGAAATAGCAATTTCTGTACCATCAAGTCCCTCATATTTCTTTGGAACTTTATCTAGATCAATATCTAATCCTCTAGTTAATTCTCCAATGGCAACTGATACTCCACCAGCTCCAAAGTCATTACATCTCTTTATCATTTTTGCAACTTCAGAATTTCTAAATAATCTTTGAATCTTTCTTTCAGTTGGTGGATTACCTTTTTGAACTTCTGCTCCACAAGTTTCTATTGATTCTTCATTATGTTCTTTAGATGAACCTGTAGCACCACCAATACCATCTCTTCCAGTTCTACCACCTAATAGTATTACTAAATCTGACTTTTTAGGTTCTTCTCTAACAACATTTTCTTTAGGTGCTGCTGCTACAACTGCACCGACTTCCATTCTCTTGGCAACATAATTGGGATGATAAACTTCTTGTACTTGACCTGTTGCTAATCCTATTTGATTTCCGTATGAGCTATATCCGTGTGCTGCTCCTAAAGTGATAGTTCTTTGTGGAAGTTTACCATTTAGAGTTTCACTTACCTCAACGGTTGGATCTGCTGCTCCTGTTACTCTCATTGCCTGATAACAATATGTTCTACCTGAAAGTGGATCTCTTATAGCTCCTCCTAAACAAGTAGCAGCCCCACCAAAAGGTTCAATTTCTGTTGGGTG
>CAKVNP010000265.1 GCA_934777095.1 uncultured Clostridium sp.
TTATGTGTAAATATATAGCACCATTAGTACAAAATAATTCAGGATTAAAGAAAGGATCAGTTGCAAATGTAATAATACGAGATGTTAGAATAATTAGAAATGCAAAGTGGGGAACAAAACAGGGTGTAACACTTTTAGAGTTTATATTTGAAACGCAATGTAATCATATTGTTGTAAAAAAGATACCTTACTCATTTGATGATAATAATGAGATACATGATATATATGAAGCGGCTACAGGCAAAAGTTTTGATGTTAAAAGAGGATTTAAGGTAAGTGAAATATTAGATAAAACAATAGATGCTACTGTAGATAAATATATTTATAGAGGTTATGAAGGAACTACTCTTATTGATTTTAGATAAGATATTAACTTGTAATTTTAAAGTAATGCTAATATTGATAATAAAATAATTTGAAAAGGATGGTAAATAGATATGATAAGTAAAATAATGCAAGTATTAAATGGAGCAAAAAGAGATGGAAAAAATATATGCTTAGGTTCGGATGAGTATAAAGAGTTAGTTAAATCTTTAAATGCAATAGCACCACAGTTTGTAAATATGCTATTTGAAATGGGATATGTAAAATCTGACTTAGTAAAGATACAAGGTAATAGTTTTTATGGACTTAGAGCTAACTTAGAATTTAACAATGAGAATGTGTATGAGTTTCTAGAATACTTATCGCAGTTAGATATACAACCTAGTTTAGTATTTATAAATGGATTAGAATTAGATTTATTTTTCACACCGATAAGGAAGATAAATCTTGTATCTGATGGAGATTATTTAGAATTGGTATCTAGTTTTATAGAATATATAAAACAATATGATGAAATAGGATTAAAGTTTATTGGGTGGAATTTAGATTGTAAATATATGGTTGAATGTAATCCTAACAAAGAGAGAAATACTTCATTTAATAAAGAATTATTTGATTGTGGATTTACTATGTGGGAGTCAAGTGGAGATAGCAAGATAGTAATACCAGGTGAAGAAGAGATGATTAATTTATAAATAACATATTAATGAAGCGAATTAATTTATAGATAGATATTATATATAGGATGGATATGAGTATGATTAGATATCACAAGGTAGAGATTAAAAGGAAGGATTTATATTCAAAAGATTATAGTAGAATAAAGTATTCCAACAATATAGATGAAGATAGAAAAGTAAGTCATATAAAAAAAGGTATAGTAGATGTATTAGTAAAGATGATGGAAGATTCTAATTGTTAAATAAAGAGATAGTAGAAAACTACTATCTCTACATATGTAATTACTACACTTATAAAAACTAAAATAAATTAAATTGGAGGAGAAGTTTATGAATACTGAAATAACAAAAGAAAAGAGAAAAGAATTATTAGCATGGTTAAAAAGACATGAAGAGTATACAAGAGAAAATACTATAGAAGAAGTAAATATTAATTTAGCTACCAATGGAAGTGATGTAATAATAACAACAAATAAAAATATATTAAAACCACAGGGTAGAGTAAAAATAGAGTTAGATATGTGGCTTAAAGGATGGTTAAATAAGTATACTAAAGAACAAGAGTTTAAAGTAGAATTCCCAATGATATATTTAGAAAATAATGGTATTTATAAAATGACATATTACCATAAACACTATAGCAGTAGTGAAATAAATAAGTCAAAGTTAGTTAATGAAATAATAGAACAAACAAAAGCTTTATTAAATAAAGAAAACTTAACAATAAATGATTTTTATGGAGTAAATGGTTATGGAGAAATAGTACATTACTTGGATGAAAAAGGTAGAAAGAATTGGGATTTAATTAATGTAAATATTTGTGGAGTAAATGAATTAAGAACATGTAAATATGATGATGAAGATAATAAAAAAATAATAGATACCGAAATTTTTGATTTAAAGGTCGATGATACAGATAAGATAATAGAAGAATTAGAAATTGATACGACTACGTCCTTAGGAAAAAATAAGATAAACATAGTTAGATTATTTAGTGAGAATAAGATAAATTTTGAATTTTTTATGTATAGAGGTTATAATTTTGAATCTATTGATGCACAGGTATATGTAGATTCAAGTAAGGACATGGTAAGAGCAATTAATGAATTGATAGAAGTGATGAGTATAAAACCTAAATTTATTGATTATATGGGTGAGATGGCAGTAATTAAATTTATACCAAATGAAAGATTTTATTTTAGAAGATGGGTTGATTATCTATTATTATTGATTTCATTTATAGAATACTTAGAAAGTATAAGTATTGAAGGTATTCATCTAGAGTTTGATTTTTCACCATTTGAAAATGAAGAATTTATAAAAGTAAATAATGACTTAGAAGTGAGAGAAAATGTTAAATTTACTAAAGACTTATTTAGCTATACAGACAGATAAGATTTTAAATAATAAAGGAATCACTATTATTTAGTGATTTCTTTACTAAATTATAATTAAAAATAAATATATGAGATAATTAATACTTAATAAAATAGGGAGATGTAGAATATGAATAGAGCAGTAGTATACGCACGTTTTAGTTCAGATAATCAAAGGGATGAATCAATTGACGCTCAATTAAGAGCAATAAATGAATACGCAGATAAAAATAATATAAAGATAGTTAATCAATTTATAGATAGAGCTAAATCGGCAACATCAGATAAAAGACCAGAATTTCAAAATATGATTAAGTTTTGTGAAGCTGATACAACAGGTATATCTATGGTAATAGTTCATAAGTTAGATAGATTTTCTAGAGATAAATATGACTCTGCAATGTATAAGCAAAAGTTAAAAGTAAAAGGAATAAGAGTAGTAAGTGTGTTAGAAAATTTGGATAATTCGCCTGAAAGTTTGATATTAGAGTCAGTTATAGAAGGTATGGCCCAGTATTATAGTGCAAATTTAGCAAGGGAGGTCGCTAAAGGCCAACGAGAAAATGGTTTAAGAGCCATGCATAATGGCGGGGATGCACCGTTGGGATATGATGTAACTAATGATAAAAGATATGCTATTAATAAGGAAGAAGCTCAAGCTGTTAAAATCATATTTGATATGTATGTTAATGGATACTCATATAGTAATATTATTGATAAACTTAATGATTTAGGATATAAGACTAAAAGAGGTAATAAGTTTGGAAAGAACAGTTTGCATGGTATATTAAGTAATGAAAAATACACAGGTGTATATGTATTTAATAAGACTCAAAGAAAGGGAATTAATGGAAAAAGGAATGGACATAAGCAAAAAAGTGAAGACGAGATTATTAAGGTAGAAGGTGGTATGCCGCAAATAATAGGTAAAGATATATTTATACAAGCACAAGAAATGATGCAAAAAAGAAAAAAAGCACCAGGATCTCATAAAGCTATAACACTATATTTACTTACAGGAATTATCAAATGTGGTGAGTGTGGACATGCAATGCAAGGCAATAAAAGAAAAGATAAATATGGTAATGACTACATTTCATATAGATGTGGATGTAGGAAACAGAAACGAGATTGTAAGAATAAAGAAATAAAGAGAGAGTATTTAGAGGAATTTGTTCTTACAGAGTTAGAAGAACATGTATTGAATGATAACGCCATACCAGCTTTAAGTAAGGAATTAAATGAAAGACTTAAAACTAAATCTAACGATAATCATGAGATGTTAAATAATCTTAGAAATAAGTTAGATAAGGTAAATAAGGAAATTGAAAATATACTTACTGCTATAATGAGTGGTATAATGAATAGTATGCTTAAAGACAAATTAGATGAATTGGAACAAGTTAAATTAAATTTAGATTTGAAGATAAATGAATTATCCATAGAAAGTAATAGTGTAGAATCAGTAGATATAACAGAAGATCAAATAAGAAACATGTTTGGAAGGTTTAAGGAGTTTGTTTTAACTAGGAATTTACCAGAATGCAAGAAGTTTATAAGTGATTATGTTAAAGAGGTAGTAGTATATAGAGACCACGTTGAAGTAATATTCAATGTGGTCTTTTCTTTTGTTGACAATAAAATAACTTATGACTTACATATTACTACATCAAGAGAAAAAATAAAATATAAATAAAACAAAAAATGACAAAAAAATACA
>CAKVNP010000266.1 GCA_934777095.1 uncultured Clostridium sp.
TCATTAATTCAAACGAAGATATTATTGCATCTACTGGCAATGCAGAAGAATTTCTATCGCAGAGCAGCCTTACACTTGAATCCATTGAAAAGTTATCAACATCAAATAATGATTTTAATGAAATTGATAACGGAATATATTATCTACAATGCCATGCTATTAATAAAACAGACTGGTATATGGTAAATATACTTTCGAAAAACAGTATAACATCAGCAATTACTAAACAAAAGAGCTACTTATTTTTAATAGTTCTCTTATCTAGTACAGTTTCAATAATACTTGCAGGATGTTTTATTCATGTAATTAATAATCGCTTACTTAAAGTAATCAATGGTATGCGTGCTGTACCTAATGGTAAGTTAGATAATTATATAGAAAATGATAGTTCCGATGAAATTGGCGAACTAATTGACAATTATAATTATATGATTAGTAAAATGTCTATTTTGATAGAAAATCAATATAAACTTGGTAAAGAAGTGAAAAATGCTGAACTTAAAGCACTGCAGGCGCAAATTAATCCTCATTTCCTATATAACACTTTAGATATGATAAATTGGATGTCATATAAAAATATGAATAAGGAAATTAGTGCTGCTGTTAAAGCATTAGCAAAATTTTATAAACTTTCTTTAAATAAAGGAAAAGATATTGTAACTATTGAAGATGAACTTCAGCATTCAAAGCTTTATGTTCAGCTGCAAAATATGAGATACAATAATAGAATTCATTTAGACATTAATATTTCTGAAGAGCTTATCCATTATTATATTCCTAAAATCACCTTCCAGCCTATTATTGAGAATTCAATTCTCCATGGTATTTTAGGACGAGGTATGGAAGATGGTACTATTATGATTTCTGGTTATAAAGAAAATAACAAACTTACTATCCAGATTTCTGACGATGGAATCGGCATACCAGCTGAGGTTATCCCTTTAATTCTTACTGATAATAACCTCAAAACTAAAGGCAGCGGCTATGGCTTAAAAAATATTAACGAAAGAATAAAAATATTATATGGTGAAGATTATGGATTATCCTTTACTAGTAATTTAGGTGTAGGTACTACTGTTGAAATAGTACTTCCTATAATAAATGAATAATAAAATAAATATATAAAAGGAGATTATTATGAAAAAAAATAAAGATTTTTATGACAAACCAATATATTCAGTAACCAATTATATCTTCTGGTTCCTACTAGGTTCCGTTTACTTATTCCTTTGCAACATATTATTAATATTGTTCCTTACTGTAACATCTGCAAATCCTGATACTTTTAATCTACTTTCTTTATTTATAGCTCTACTTCCGGTAGGACCATCTATAGGAGCATTAGCTTCAACTATGAGAGAAATACTAAAAGAACGTCATGTTTCTTTTTCATCCTATTTTTTTAACAGTTATAAAAATAACTTTAAAAGTACAATGAAACTTTGGACAATAATTTTAATGTTATTATTTTTAATGTTTATAGATTTTCAGCTTTGCTATTTAAATTTAACTAAAACTGGCTTATATATAATTTTTGTTATACTTGGAGCATATATTGCCATCCTAAGCTTATATGCCATCCCTATCAGTTGTAAATTTGAATTAAAAATAAAAGATATATTTATTCTTTCAGCTTATTACTCTATCAGAAAACTGCCAATAACGATTTTAAAAATAGTTTTAATACTTGGCTGTTGTTTCCTAGCTTTAAGAATACCAAGCCTTTTAGCGATATTCCTACCTAGCATTGTCTGCTATATCGTAAGCTATTACGATAACATGATTTTAGATGATATAGAAGAGAAACACGTAGCTGAATAATCAAAATAAATGAGACTTTTAACTTAACCACCACAAAATCTAGGATGGTTAGTTAAAAGTCTCTTTTTAGTTAACAGTTATTTCTAAATTTCCCCTCTATTATCTGCCTCGACCTATACTCTTATCCCGCACTAAAATAGCTATAAGCTATTTTGAGATCCTTCTCCATTCTCCGCCGCAGGCCCCTACTCTCCTCCTGAAAGAAAATAGCTATCAGCTATTTTCCAGCACCTTCTCCATTCTCCTGCCGTAGGTAATACTCACTGCTATTAAGCCTTCCACTTGCTCTAAGCAACATTCACTTGGCTCCAAGCCAACATTCACTATTCACTATTAATATTCTCCTTGTGCTATTCTAATTAGGCTTTCTCTAATATTTTTAGTATATTCTCCTCCATGATAGCAGATAATTTTATCTATTTCATAATCTAATAATTTTCTTACTGATTCTACAGCCTGATCTAAAGTCAGCTTTCCTTCTTTTACAATTAATAGTTTTAACTGACTTAATCATTTCAATAAACTTTTGATGCTCTTTACGTTCATCACCACTTAACTTTTCATGATTAATTATAGCTTCCTTTAATCTTAATGATTTTTTATCTCCTAATAAGTATGGTGCCTGCTCTATTGAAGCTAATACCTCAATATTAGGACATGTATTTACTATTTCATTTAAAGCCCCCATATGGTCATGATCATGATGTGTAATAATAATTTTACTCAAATCATTGATATTTAAGGATTTTTTACTCATGGCCTCTGCTATTTTACTTTTAAAGCCTGGATACCCACAGTCCACCAAAACCATTTCCTTTTGATATTTAATTATAACTGGGTTAATAGTAAGCTGAATATTTTCAAATTTAAATTCTAAAGGAAGTGTGATAACTTCTACCATATTTACAACCTCTCTTTTATAATACTGCACTCTCAATTATCGAAAAACTCTTTTCATTACAATTTATTTTTGCTTCTGCTCCATAAGGAATACATATTTTAGGCTCTGTATGTCCAAAATTCATATTAAAAATTATCGGTAGATTTTCTTTCCCATATTCTTTCATTACTTTCACAATGGCTGCTTTATATTCTTTTGCATATTTTTCATCTTTTGGTTTACTCCAGATAATTCCCTTTATCCGGTCAAATATACCCATTACTGCATAACTTCTTACTGCACATTCAACATACCAAGGTGCTGGTTTTTCTTCTGAAGTCTCTAAAAATAAGATAGCATCATTAAATTCTTCTATATCAGGAAAAAGTTCAGTACCTCTTACCATATCAAATACTTCTAAGCAGCCTCCAATTAATCTGCCAGTAACAATTCCTTTGCCCTGCAAAAATTCATAACCTGTATTTTTTTGATATTTTCTTGCTGTATACTTATTTTCCTCAGTCCAAGGAAGATATTCGCTTGTCCATTCATCTGCCGGCTTAATTTCTCCTATTGGTAATCTATTAAATAATGCTTTATTTATATAATTTATTGTATAAGGGTGCATTTGTACATTTTCTGCAAAATCAACCAGCAGTGTAGGTCCATAAATACTTGAGATGCCTGCTTTATAGCAGATTAAATGTGTAATTGTCGTATCTGAATATCCTATAAATATTTTAGGGTTATTTCTAATAACCTGAAAATCTATATATGGCAGCATTCTAATACTTTCAATTCCTCCAATACATGCTATAATTCCCTTTATAGAAGTATCTTTAAATGCATCCATTAAATCTGCTGCTCTTTCCTCTGGATGATTATAAATATAATCTGTTCCTGCTAAAGTATGTTTCATTTCAACTACTTCTAAGCCAAATACTTTTTCTAATCTTTCTTTTCCTTGTTTATATCTCCATAGTAAATCACTGTCCCCAGCGCCTCCCCATGAAAGACTTACAAGTGCAACTTTATCTCCTTTGTTTAATTTTGCTGGTTTCTTCAGTTTTTTCATATATTACCCCTTTTGCAATTATAATTTTTGATAATGTTCTTTACTTTTTCTTTTGGCATTTTCCCATTTACCGCTTTAAAATCCATGTTTTTCTTTACCTTATTCATTTGATCAAAAAGTATATGTTCTTTCTTTTTCTTGCCCATAAATCATCTATACCTCCTGAAAAAGATTTCTCATATTAATTATACTATTTTTAACTTATTTTATATGTATTACTAGATAAAAATAAAGACATAAAAGATAAACTCTTTTATGCCTTTTTGCCTTTAATTATTTTTATTTTTTACTGGTATCCACAC
>CAKVNP010000267.1 GCA_934777095.1 uncultured Clostridium sp.
ACTATATTCATGGTCATCTTCATGTTTTTCCTTTTTCTTAAAAAAATTAAACATGTATTTAAATACCTCCTATTTCTTTTTCGCTTAGTACATCTATTCCTAACTCTTTTAATAAATGAGTTGTTATTCCGCATCCTTTTATCTTATTTCCAGAAAAACTTCCATCATATACGAAATTTACTCCGCAGGATGGGCTTCCTTCTTTTAGTATAGCCTTACTAATAGAAAGTTTTTCTGCAATATTAACCACTTCCCTTGCACCTTTTACAAATTCCTTAGTGACATCAATTCCTTCCTTGCTCAATATTTTCTTTTTATTTTCTAAAACTTCCATAGCCGTACCCTGCAATTCACTTGGCACTCTAGGAGTAGTGAGTCCCCCTAATTGTTCCGGACAAATAAGTATAGCTTCACCTTTTCTAAATAATTCATCACATTTTTCATTATAATTATTTAAACCATTATACTTACAGTTAACTCCACATAAACAAGCACTAATCAAATACATACAAAGACCTCCCTACTATGCTATATTATATCATAGTAGAACGGCCTTTTAAATAAATTACTTTTGATTATTTTGTTTATTATTTTAAAATTTTCAGTAAAATTCTAAAATCTACTTTAATTCTACAATTGTTACTCCGTCTCCACCTTCACCATATACACCAAGTCTATATGATTTGACATGAGGATGTCTTTTCAGCATATCATTAATTGCCTTCCTTAATACACCCGTTCCTTTACCATGGACCACTGTTACTTCCCCTAAGTTACAAAGATATGCTTCATCTAAATATTTATCAGTTCTAAAGCATGCTTCTTCTGAATCCATTCCTCTTAAGTCTATTCTGCTTTCAATAGATTTTGTATTAAGCTTAACTTCTCTTCTTTTCTTTTCCTTCTTAGCCGGTGCATCATCAACTTTTCTTAAATCTTTAACTTTTACGTTGATTTTCATGATACCAGCTTCAACCTGCACTTCACCTTTATTATCTGGCATTGAGATGATCACTACTCTTTGGTTTAATGATGGTAGGAAAGCTTCCATGCCTAAAGTAATCTTAGTCAGTGCTTCACCTTTTTCTTCTCTTTGTTTTCTAATGCTAGCTTCTTTTTCCTCTAAGCTTTCCTTAAGTTTTCTTCTTTCTTCTTCAAGCCTATTTCTACCGCCTTCAGCTATACCCATTCTTTCTAATTCTCTCATAGCCTTAAGAATTTCATCTGCCTCATCTTTAGCATTACTGATAATATCTTTAGCTTCTCTTCTAGCTTCTTCATAAGCCTTTTCTCTTACAACATCAAACTTTTTAAGCTTTTCATCATATTTCTTTTTAAGCTCTTCTGCTTCCATTCTAATTTTTTTAGCTTCCCTCGCTTCAGTATTAGCAATGATACTCTTTTCTTGTAAGTCTCTGATTAAATCTTCAAATTGAAGGTTTTCTTCTGACATATAGTTCTTTGCTTTAGCAATAACATCATTGTCTAACCCTATTCTTCTAGATATTTCAAAGGCATTAGATTTACCTGGAATACCAATAAGCAGCCTATATGTTGGTCTTAAAGTTTCCACATCAAATTCAACTGAGGCATTTTCTACACCTTCTGTTTTAAGTGCATAACCTTTTAGTTCACTGTAATGTGTAGTAGCCATAATTCTTGCGCCTCTTTTAGTAAGTGTTTCAATTATTGCCACTGCCAATGCTGCACCTTCTGTTGGATCTGTACCTGAACCTAATTCATCAAATAACACTAATGAATCCTGGTCAGCTCTATCTAATATTGACACTATATTTGTCATATGTGATGAGAAAGTTGACAATGACTGTTCAATACTTTGTTCATCTCCAATATCTGCAAACACATTTTTGTAAAATCCTATTTTTGAACCTGATTTTGCTGGAATCAGTAAGCCGCTTAAAGCCATTAAATGTAATAAACCAACAGTCTTTAATGTTACAGTCTTACCACCAGTGTTTGGACCCGTAATCATTAAAGTAGAGAAGGTAATTCCTAAGTTAACATCTGATGGTACAACCACTTCTGGATCTATTAATGGATGTTTTGCACCAATTATATCAAAACTTCTATCTTTTGTTATTTCAGGCATTATAGCATTTAATCTAGATGCATATTTACCTTTAGCAAAGATAAAATCTAGTTCTGTTATTATTTTTGCATTATTTTCACACTCAACAATATGATCAAATACTTTAGCTGATAGAACTGCTAAAATTCTTTCTATTTCTGCCTTTTCCTTTAATAAAAGTTCTTTAATTTCATTATTTAAGTTTACTAAACTCATTGGCTCTATAAATAGAGTTGCCCCTGTTGAACTTTGATCATGAACAAGCCCAGGAACAGCTCCTTTATATTCAGCTTTAACAGGGATAACGTATCTATCACCTCTCATAGTATAAAGAGAGTCCTGCAGATACTTAGAGTTAGCTCTGACTATCCCATTTATTTTTTCTCTTACAGAAGAATTCTTTTCTTTTAAGCTTCTTCTTATATTATAAAGAGTAGCACTTGCCTTATCACTTATTTCTTCTTCTGAAATAATGGCATTTTCAATTTCTGTTTCTAAAGACTTTACTGGCATTAATATACCAGCTAAATCTTCTAGATTCTTATATTCTATTTCGTCTTCTTTTCTTTCAATGTATTCCTTAAATCTTCTTGAACATCTAAGCATTCCACCAATTCTAAGTAATTGTCCTGGTGTCAATGTTCCTCCCTTTGCTGCTCTTTCTAAAGCTTCTCTTGTATCATAAAGCCCTTCGAATGGAGGATTTCCTTTTCTAATCAAAATATCTAATGCTTCATTAGTTTCTTGAAGCTTCTTTTCCACTTCATATTCTGAACTTAATGGTTCTAATTCATTTACTAATTCTTTACCACCAGCAGTTATGGCATATTTGCTTAGGCGGCTTTTTACTTTATCAAACTCTAAAACTCTTAAAGATCTATCCTTCATAACGCTCTCCTAATTATCTTAATTAACTTTTTCTTTTTCTATTTTTTCGATACATTTCTTTTTTTGGAAGAAAACTATTACTGCTGATATTATGCTATAGCTTATTGCTGATATGCATGCTATATTATCACTGGTATTTTCTTTATTTATAGAAACTGATAATAAAATCAGGGCAAAACATATTATTAAAGCTAATAATATCATTACTACCTTCCAATATTTCTTTATATGGCCTATTATCCTATGGATTTTATCCCTGCTTAATGTTTTAACACTCTCTTCCTTAACGATCTTAGAGACATTATTCATTTCAAAGGCTCCATATATAAATGATAAAAGCATTATAACTATTGCTGCAATCTTCATCTCTTTACCTCTTACACTCTATTATGTGGACTTTTTTATTCTATACTTTATGGATATATATTTATTTATTGGCTGAAACCCATCAAAAATATTATTCTATTCCTCTTCTATAGTGGCCTTTAGTAAATTCTTTACTTTCATATTTCATGCCTTTTCTAAATATATTAAGTACGTTGATAACTTCTTCATAACTTTCATCTCTAAAATCAAATCTTAAAGTGGTTACTCCTAAGTCTTTTATTTCTTGTATTTCTTCTGCTAAATTTACTGGTACAGGGTTTAAGATATAACTTCTACAATATAAGTCTGTCATTACCCTTAGCTTTTCATTCACTCTATCTATTAAAGTAAATTTATCTTTTGAGCATACTCCATTACAGCCACTATCTTTAGTTCTTCCGCCAAAGGTACTTCCTATTGGGCAATATTCACTGATCATTAATTCTGGCTTACCATAAACCATCACAGAACTGTTTCCTTTATATCCCTTTAAGATATTCTTCATCTCACCTTTATTAAGTTCTAAGCTTAAAGCTGGTACATCAATATCTTTTTGATAGAATGATAATGACTGTGAATTTACTATATTTAATTTATAGTCACCTAAGATATACATTTCATCTTTAAACTTACTGATAATTCCTACATTTGATGTTACTATACCTTTTATAAATGGTGTTGCTTTTTCAATAGTATCACTAACCTTATTAAATTCTCCCT
>CAKVNP010000268.1 GCA_934777095.1 uncultured Clostridium sp.
GTTCAGTAATGAACTGAGCAAATAATATAAAATACAATATTATACAAATTATATTATCTATTCTCATATCCTTATACACCACTATTTTTTCTCTTAAAGAGCTTTTTACATAAACTGATAATACCAAATAAAAATACACCAATACTTATAACAATGATTAGTATATCCATTACCCTTGTTATTCCTACTGCCGCAGTTGCTATTTTAGATAATGGCATATCTCCTGCAGGTTCTAAAGCATTCTCACCCATCATCCACTTCATAATGAATGCCATAAGTACACCAGCAAAACCTGTTAACATATAAATAACCGACCTGATAATTTCATAATCATATACTGCTTGCTTTTCTTCTAAATTTGCTGCCTTCTTTTTATTTGTCATAACATTAGTCTGATTTATTATAAGAAGCAACACAATTATAAGTAATGCATCTCTCATAGATTTAGGTTCCTCCTACTGTAGTTGAAAATATTTTTAAATTCCTCAGATATATTAATTCTAATAATTATGGTATATGAACTACTCGCAAAGCTCCTATAAATTTATGGTATTCTTGACATAATACTCTTAGCAACATAAATCACTCCAAGAAAAAACAAACCGAGGAATCCAATAACAAGCATAAGCTCTGCTCTCTGTGCAATAGCTGTATCTGGTAAATATTCCCCAAATATGGCATCCATTAACTGAACTACTATAGTTCCAAATAATCCTAAAGTAACATGAATAAGTCCTTTTATTTTATAGTAATAAGCTCCTCTTGGTTCACTACCCTGTTTCTTTGATTTTGCTTGTCTTCCATCATTAATAAGCTGTATTACAATGTAGCAATACACGGCCCAAGCTGCATATTCCATATTTAAACTTCCTCGCTTTCTTCCATATCTTCGTTACTATTTTTCATTATCAAATTTCTAATCACAATACTGAGCACCAGCATAAACGCTATCGGATAGACTGGAAATAAACTTATCCATGTTTTGGTTCTAATACCGAAAGTAGTGTAAATAATCCATATACATGTCATCAGAAAATAGATTGCAACTATCAGAGATATGATAATACCTGCAACTGAAATCTTCTTATTAAAATAAACATAACAACCCACATTTAATATAAATAAGATAAGAAAAGGAACTAGTATTATTTTAAATAATTCAATATGCAATGTTGGCATATGTAACACTTCTACAAGTTCTCTCCTAAATTGTCCCACTACGGCTATCAGAGAATCACCGTTTATCACTTCATTCATACGTTTTATCTCCTACATGAAATTTTTAATGTTCTGTTTTTTCTTATTTTTCTTATCATTTTCTTATCAGCTACAAGGTTTAGAACTGTTTCAGCAAGTCCATCAAGTAGCATTGGCACCGTTCTTCCTTGATAATACTCCTTATATGCATGAGGAATCTGAAATGTTTCACTATTTAAAAGTATTTTAATCTTTTTTTTCATGTATTTTTTATATTGTCTTTTATTCATAAATAACCTCCAAATTTCTTACCGTAATATCAAACTAACCCATACAATGTATCTAACTTCGAGAAATCAATTATTCCTCTCTTTTCATCAACAATTTCAGTTATTTTCGGTCCAAAATAAAATTTTTCCTGTCCTGTTCCTATTCTCTGAGGATATTCGACAATTAATGTATCGTTTGTTTCATTTATACTGTATATATATTTTGAATCATCATTTATTCGACCATAAAAATCAATGAAGCGTTCTATTTCATTATATACAACTGTTATCTGCAATGCTGTTGCCTCATATTTGTCTTCAATGATTTCACCATTTTCAACATATTTCCTGTATGTTATTTCACCCGGTGTCAAGATTTTCCTAATACTACCTGCAATACCAAACCAGGAAAAAATATAAACCACAAATATGAAATCTTGTAACAAATTTGATCCTGACACTGAAATTATATATTCATACTTTATTGGAAATGTAACATGCTTAAACACAAGATAATACATAGTTAGATAACAAACTGAAAATGCCAGTAAATTCCCTATATATGTTTTTATTTTAAACTTCCTATACACCGGATTTTTCCAATTGTCAGTTGCTTTCTCTCCAGATTCCCTGAGAATATTTTTAACTTCACCTACCCGAAGGTTAGATGGTATATATGTTACTTTTTTATCTATATCTTTTACTTCCTGCTCCGGCTTTGGATTTCCATGCCCGCAGATTTCTTTAGGTAAAGTTACAACCATTTTTTAATCCTCCCGCGTAATTATATCTGTAACGAAATTTAACTGCTTACGTGCCGGAAAAAAGACTAATGCTTTATTGTATTATTTATTATATCAGATAATAGTGTGCCAACATACAAATAACTATAATAGCAACAAATACAGTTAATTTTACAAGTTCTTTTTTTCGTCTCTTATACCTTAATTCATATACATAATTAATATCTTCTATAGTAATTTCAAATACAGGCTTATAAAGTATATTCTCTAAATTCTGCATTTGCTGTATTGAAGGTTTAAGTTCTCTCTCTATATTTTTTATTGTCCGCTCATTTTCCAGCATATTCCCATATTTTGGATATCCTAGTAATGTTGTAGTGCGTTTTAAATGCCTTTTTCTCTGTTCATACTCATACTCTGAGCAAAATTTTTCGAGAAAACTTACCTCGTGTCTAACCATTTCCTTAAAAAACATATAATGCTCTTTTAAGTATTCCTCACTCTCCATAACAGGGTAATACCTTCCGTATAATTTACTATTTATAAACTGTACCATTATCGTTTATGATTCTCTCCTTGATTATATCAATTATTATTTATCATTACTAAGCATAGGTGTCTCTACAAGATTCACTTTTCTCTCCTTAAAAGGATACTTCCACTTAAGGCGAGTATAACAAAACGGACATTTCTGAATGCCATTAATTCAATCTTATCTGCTGGCTGCAACCATTCATGCTCAAATTCAAAAATATTCTCCTAGTTTAAATTATTATTTATAAATTTTTGTGGTTCATGTAATATATAACTATCTTCATAAAGAAAAAGTAATTTTTTTCTTGTCTTTTCGATATAATTAACATCTGAATCGTAAACTATTTCTTTAACAGTTATCTCTCTGTCAATATTTTCTGCATCCGTATATGTGACATCAAATAATGTATCACTATTATCCTTTGGACTTATTTTATTTACTTCCTGTATTGAGATTTGTGACACTGATGATGTATGAGAATATACATCAAAAGATATTACTGGTGTAGCTGCCATTAATGCAACGATACAAGCAATAAGGCCGGATATTAAATGTATTAATCTAAACATAGTTAGAAACATTGCTACAAAAAATATTAATAGAATAACTATTATGTATAAATCTGTACTCATACTTTTCCTTCTAATTATTTTTTATTATAAATACACATATAACAACAATCACCATTATACCAAACAATGCCAGTATTCTTAACTCACCTGCCAAATCACTCTTGCAAGGTACGATATCCTCATTAATAATTTCCACTGATTGTACACCTTTGGTTGAAATCATGTAATCTACTACAACACTTTTTCCTTCTGGCAAGCTTTTTGTTTTTGAAGAATAAAAATTTGATTTTACAATAGTATTAGTGTTATTTAAATTTACAGAAACATAGTATCTAACGTTGCCAGTATCACCATATATTACTTTTTCAATAATTCCCGTTGTTCTCAACTTATCCATTGCCTATTTTAAACCTGCTAGTAACGGTTTTCCATCCTTTCTTAAGTTCACTCCATGCAGACTCTGCAGGATTACAAACAGTATCTGCTCCCATATCAAATTTTAATGCTCTATCTGTGTAATCCTACATTCGCATGTACACCGCCACCACACCACTTCACTTTTAACGGAAATGTGTGGCAGCAGGCCATATTTCTTCTTTATTATTAATTCAATCTTATCTGCTGGCTGCAACTATTCACGCTCAAATTCAAAAATATCCTCTTATAAATATTTTCTTATTAAACAAATTATAATTACCATTAAAAAAAATATGCCATACTTAATGTACACTTTCAATGCATC
>CAKVNP010000269.1 GCA_934777095.1 uncultured Clostridium sp.
CAGGAGTAAATTATGTTAATGTATATGTAGATGGTACAAAAGTTGCCAGAGCATCATATGGAAAAACAAGAACAGATGTTGCAAAAGCGTATCCACAATATGATAATGCAGAAAAATCAGGTTATACAGCTTCGGTAGATATAAGTAAATTACCGGCGGGAACTAAGAAGCTTGAGGTCTTAGTAAGAGCAAATGATGGGACTAAGAAGGTATATACCTTAAAATTTAAAAATACCCTTCCTGCAGTAGGTGAGTTAGAAACACCAACAGCAAATGCAGAAATTACTGATGGGAAATTAAATATTAAAGGCTGGGCATTAGCATCATCAGGAGTAAATTATGTTAATGTATATGTAGATGGTACAAAAGTTGCCAGAGCATCATATGGAAAAACAAGAACAGATATTGCAAAAGTGTATCCACAATATGATAATGCAGAAAAATCAGGTTATACAGCTACAGTAGATGTAAGTAAATTATCGACTGGAACTAAGAAACTTGAGATTTTAGTAAGAGCAAATGATGGAAGTAAGCAAGTTATAGAAAAGACTATAAAAGTTTCTAGTAATTTGCAAGCACGTAGTATTCTTGATACACCAACAGCGAATGCAGTAATAACTGGTGACTTATTAAATATATCTGGTTGGGCATTACATTCATCAGGTATTGATTATGTAAATGTATATATTGATAATACAAAAGTCGGTAGAGTAACTTACGGAAATGATAGACCTGATGTAGAAAAAGTGTATCCAGGATATTCAGTTGGAAGTAAATGCGGTTTTAAAGGCACGATTGATATATCAAGCTTGAGCAAAGGAACTAAAAAGCTTGAAATATTAATTAGGGCAAAAGATGGAAGTAAACAGGTTATTGCAAGGACTATTACATTATCAAAAGCAAAGACAATATATATAGATCCAGGACATGATTATGGAAAAGATTATGGTGCAGTAGCAACTCATAATGGAATAACTTATAGTGAAACAGATTTAAATATTCAAGTAGCTGATTATCTTAAGACTGAATTAGTAAATATGGGATATGATGTTGTGATGTACAGAAAATTGGGAGATACAAGTATTAAGAGTACGAGTTTATATGAAAGCTTAAGTGCAAGGGTTAATGCTGCTAATAATATAAAAGCAGACTTTTATGTATCAATCCATCAAAATTCAGCAACTGCAACAGCAAAAGGAACTGAAGTCTGGTATAATACTGAAAATGTAAATAAATTACCAACTTCGGAGATTAATAATAAAATTGATAAAAGTAGTGCAGCGGCTACAACAATATCACAGAAGGTTTCTGCAGCATTAAACACAACAAATAGGGGAGCTAAAATAGATGATGGCTTCTATGTAACAAGAAATACAAAAATGCCATCAGTTTTGGTTGAATGTGGATTTATAAGTAATGAAACTGAAGCAAAGAAATTAGCATCATCTTCATATCAGAAGAAAATAGCTAAAGCAATTGCAGAAGGAATACAAAGTACTATTAATTAATATAGTTAGGTATGTTTTATAAATATAGGGCAGCGGTATATTTCTTAAATGATTATTATACTAGCTGTCTATTATTTTTTTACATAGATATAAACAATAGATTAATTATAACGGGGGAGAAATAAATGAGGAATTATAGGAAAATAGCAATATTTACTATTTTTATAATGGTAATAATGAATTTTTCAACTATAAATGTTAAAGCATTAGAGGATGGAAATAATAATGATATAAAGTATTCAGTAGTTGAAGAAGAGGCTATGGATATTGGGACAAACTCTATAAGTAATAGCGTTAATTTATTAAATGAAAAAGAAATAGAAGTAATAAATGAAGAATATGAAGTAAATGAAGATGATGAAATAATAGATGAAGATAATGAAACGATAGATGAAGATGATGATTCTAATAAAGAATCTGAAGCAGTGGAAAAAAAAGCAGATCTTAATAAAAATAATGATGAATTACCAAACGAAAACGAAGAAAATATCAATATAGATGATACTAATGTTTTTAATGACGTTTATTCAGAGGAGCATAACAACACAAATAGTGCATCTGAGATATTATATGCTATAGAGAGTCCTATAGCACAAGCTGATGTTAAGAGTAATTCATTAAAAGTTAGTGGATGGGCAATAAATGAATCTGGAATATCTGAAATAAGAGTATACTTAAATAATAATTATTTAGGTACAGCGGAATATGGTTTTAACAGAACTGATATTAATAACTTATATCCAGATTTGTCTCAAAGTACTAATTCAGGATTTTGCCAGACATTCGATATAAGCAAATATGGTAATGGAACAAAAGAGGTTAAAATTGAGATAGTTGCAAATAATGGAAGTTATATAACAGAGAACATTAATATTAATGTGCAATTAATAAGTTTAAGTGAATTAGAAACACCTAAAAAAGAAGCTAGTATAACAAATTCAACATTGAAAATTAAAGGGTGGGCTTTGGCTGATTCAGGAGTAAAGTATGTTAATGTATATATGGATGGAGAAAAGATAGCAAGAGCCACTTATGGTATAGCAAGAAGTGATATACAAAGTAAATACCCACAATATGTTGATTCAAAAAATGCAGGTTTCGAAGCTACTATAGATATTAGTAAAATAAAAGCTGGAACTAAGAAGATAGAGATTGTTGTAAGAGCTAATGATAATAGTAAACAGGTAATTACTATTAATATAAACGTTAAATTAAAATCAGTTAGTAAGTTAGAAACTCCAAAAGCTAATGCAACAATAAAAAATGGTAAATTAATACTTAAGGGATGGGCACTAGCTGAGTCAGGAGTTAATTACGTAAATGTATATATAGATGGCCAAAAAGTTGGAAGAGCTACATATGGTAAGAGCAGAAGTGATGTTAAATCATTGTATCCACAATATGTAGATTCAAAAAAACCAGGGTTTGAAGCAAATATAGATTTAAGCAAGCTAGAAACAGGTATAAAAAAACTAGAAGTAGTTGTTAGAGCTAAAGATGGTACTAAACAAGTCATAGAAAAAAGCATAAAAATTACAAGTAATCTACCGGCACGAAGTGTAGTAGATACCCCTAGCGTTAATGAAATAATAAATGCGAAAAAATTAAGTATATCTGGATGGGCACTTCATTCATCGGGTATAGATTATATTAATGTATATATTGATGGAAAAAAAGTTGGTAAATTAACTTATGGAAATGATAGGCCTGATGTACAAAAAGCATATCCAGGATATTCAGCTGGAAAAAAATGTGGTTTTAAAGGAACAATTGATATATCAAAGCTAAGCAAAGGAAATAAAAAACTTGAAATATTAGTAAGAGCAAAAGATGGAACTAAACAAGTTATTGCAAGAAATATTACAATAGCAAGTGGGAAAACAGTATATATAGATCCAGGACATGATTACGGCGGAGACCAAGGAGCATTTGCTACTCATGGTTCAATAACATATAGTGAAACAGAAATAAATATAGATATTGCAGAAAAGTTAAGAACTGAACTAATTAATATGGGTTATAATGTAGTTATGGCTAGAAGAAAAGGTGAAAGACCAACTAGTCCAGACTATAGAACAAATTTATGGAATAGAATTAATGCAGCTAACGATATGAAAGCTGATTTCTATGTATCAATTCATAATAATATGTCGGGAAGTTCTTCAACAACTGGAACTGAAGTATATTATTCATCTGATAATCCAAATAAATTATCAGCCTCTGCACTAAATTCAAAAGTGACTGCAAGTAAATCAGCAGCAACTAAAGTATCTCAAGGCGTAGCATCAGCTTTAGGAACAAATAATAGAGGTGCTAAAGATGATTCATTCATGGTAGTAAGATATACTAACATGCCAGCTATTTTAGTTGAATGTGGATTTATGAGTAATGCTGCAGAAGTTAAGAAACTGACTACAGCTTCTTACCAGACTAAAATTGCAAAAGCAATTGCAGATGGAATAAAGGCTACAATTAATTAGCAGTTTAAAATAAAAAAAGAGAAATTCCTAATAAAATGGCAGTTCTCTTTGTTTATTTATTAGTCT
>CAKVNP010000270.1 GCA_934777095.1 uncultured Clostridium sp.
AATATAGAAAGAGCTTTCAGTAATATTGAAGCTGCTTATAATGAAATACCTAAGACTATTGATGCTGATAATAAAACTATAATTACAAATAACTATGATAAAATTAAAAAAGCATATAATAAGTATAATAAAACTGGAACATTAAATATTCCTGAAGTAGAATTATGCAAATAGAATTTGAGAAACTCCTGTGAAGGAGTTTCTTTTTTTACAGTAAATTGATAAGAAAAATATACGATAATTAATATAGAAGATATAATTTGTAATTTATAAGGAGAATAGAAATGAAGAAGCTGCTAAAGGCAGTAATTATACTGCCAATTTTTGTTATTGGAATGTTTTTAGTTAAAATGGGACAACAAGATAAAACTACTTATCAAATTGAAAAATGGGATAATGTATATAATGAAAATAGCATACAATTTTACTATGAGAAGTTAAGTGAGCCAAGATTAAAGATAATAAATTCTACTTATAAGATAGATGAATTTTTAAGCGAAGAACAAAGTGAAATTGATAAGGTTAAAAAGGCTGCAGAAATTTTAAATAATATCGTTAAATATAATAGTGCAGCGAAAGATACAGAAGCGTTCAATGGATATGATATCTTAAGTCTTAAAGGTGATGATAATAAGGCATCACAAAGAGATATGGCAATAATACTAAGAGATATACTATATTCTGCTGGAATATATGCCAGAGTAGGAGAGTTTAGAAGCGAAAAAGAATTCTTTATCAAAGAACAGAATTATCATGTTATTGAATACTGGAGCGTAGAAAATGAAAAATGGATTATGTATGATTTTATTGAAATGGGCTATTTTACTGATAAAAATATTCCATGCAGTGGAGTTGAGCTGGCAGTAAAGGGATTAAATAATCTAGAGTTTATTGGCATAGATAGCAGTAGCAGATACACTAAGTCTAAAGGCGGAATATTTACTACATATAGTATTATGATTGATAATACTATGGATATGAAAACAAGCAATACTTATATAGAGTATTTTAATAAGAAAAATAAAATAAACTTAGAATATAAAAATAATTTTCTTCCACCGATAATTTATACTAAATCAACTGAATTATTTGAAGCAGCACCTAAAGCTAAAGCAATACTTTCAGATAAAAGAGCATATATTATAATTATGAAAGCTGATGGAGAAAATGATAAATTTATTGTAGGTGCATTCCAAAATAGCAGGGTAATCAGAAATTATTTTATCAGTATAAATAATAGTGATTATTACAGAGTAAACACATATGAAAGCATAGAGTTTACCCCAGGAAATAATTCAATAAGCGTATCTTTAGATGGAGAGGAGGAAACGGCGAGAATTGAAGTAAAATATACGCCTGATAATACAGAAAAAATCGAAAAAGAGTAAAGCATGATAAAGTTTACAAAAGTCCGAAAAATTGTAAAAACAACTTTTAACTTTGTACTATTTGTGCTATTATAAAACTAAAGATAAATCACCAAAATATGTAAAATAGTTAGTTATTTAACATGAAAACAGATGATTATTGGATACAGAAGAGGGAATAGTTGAAAATAATAAATCGGTAAGGGGGATTTAATAAATGGCACAAGATATAAAGAAAATAGCTTTGTTAACAGGCGGTGGAGATTGTCCTGGCCTAAATGCAGTAATAAGGGCTATAACTAGAACGGCAATATTAGAATATGGAATTGAAGTAATAGGATACAGATTTGGATACAGAGGATTGTATAATAATGATTTTATACCATTGACCTTAGATTCTGTAGCTGGAATCCTACATAGAGGTGGGACTATTTTGTACAGCTCTAATAAGGACAACCTATTTGATTATCAAGTAGAAAGAGAAGGACAGATAGTAAGAGCCGATGTGTCAGACGTAGCAGTAGAAAATTTAAAGAAGGAAAATGTAGATGTATTAGTTGTAATAGGTGGAGACGGTACTTTAACTTCCGCAAGGGATTTTGCAAGAAAGGGAGTTAAAGTTATTGGAGTGCCAAAAACTATTGATAATGATTTAGCATCAACAGATGTAACTTTTGGCTTTAATACTGCAATTGATGTAGTTACTGAAGCTTTAGATAGACTTCATACAACAGCTGAATCTCATCATAGAATCATGCTATGTGAGGTAATGGGAAGAAATGCAGGCTGGATTGCTTTAGAATCAGGAATAGCAGGTTCTGCAGATGTAATTCTATTACCAGAAATACCTTATGATATTAATAAGATAGTTGATAAGGTTAAGGAAAGAGAAGAAATGGGCAGAAACTTCACTATTGTAGTAGTTGCAGAAGGTGCTAAGCCAAAAAATGGAGATGTAGTAGTATCTAAAATAGTAAGTGATAGTCCAGATCCTATCAGATTAGGGGGAATTGGCAATAAGCTTGCTGCTGATCTTGAAGCATTAATTAAAGATCATGAAGTAAGATGCACAGTTCTTGGACACACCCAAAGAGGGGGTAACACATGCACATATGATAGAATTCTATCTACAAGATATGGTGTTGCAGCTGTTGAACTTATTGAAAAAGGAAAGTTTGGCGAAATGGTATGCTTAAAGGGAGATACTATCTCTAGCGATTCTTTGGAAAATGTTATAGGCCAAAAGACAAAAAATGTAGATCCAAATGGTGATTTGGTGAAAGTTGCTAAAAAAATTGGAATAAGCTTTGCAGAGTAAATATAAATGAAAACTGCCTATTTTAGGCAGTTTTTTATCAAAGTATAACTGAATATTAATAGTGATAGATTTAAAATTGGTAAAAAATATGTTAAACTTTAATTACAAACAATAAGGTCTGGAGGGTATGATTATGAAAGAAATCAAGAAATATTTAGAATCAAGAGATGGAGAATATTCATTTTTCTTTGAGGATTTGACTAGTGGATTTGTTTATGGATACAATGAAAACGTTTCTATGACAGCAGCAGGATGCATGAAACTACCTATAGCCATATCTTTAATTAAAGCCGTAGAGGAAAAGAAAGCAGATTTTATGGATAAAATAAATATTTCCAGTGCGGACAAAGTTTATGGCACAGGGATCATTCACGAATTCAATGAAAGAGATTATACTCTATTTGAACTGTTAGTTATAATGCTTATTCAAAGTGATAATACAGCAGCTAATAAAATAATTGACATTGTAGGAATGGAGCAGATTAATGAGGATATTCATACTATGGGGCTTAAAAATACTAAGCTGAATAGGAAGACTACTGATGAAAGAAATAAAAATGTTTAAATAGAAAATTTAACTTCAGCATATGACTTATGTAAGATGTGGAAAATATTAACTGATGAATCATTCTTAAGCAAAGAAAATGGACAGATGTTGATAGATATTCTGCAGAGGCAGCAGATAAAAAATAAATTAGCACTATATATTCCAGATGATTTAAAAATTGAAATTTCCAGTAAAACAGGAGACAAGCCTGGCGTAGAAAATGATACTGAATTAATAGTACTACCTAAGGGAAAATTCTCATTTACTGTACTTTCAAAAAATATACCAAATAGCGTTTATGGAACTGTAACTTTAGCTAAGTGTGGTAAAATGGCTTGGGACAGTATAATGAACAATTGGAATTAAATATGTTGACAATATTAGACAAAAATGATATTCTAACAAAAAGAACCTTTAATGAAATCCAGAGAGATTTAAAAGGAAGTTGTAGAGATATTATTGACACGGGATTATTCCGCCTTCCTTTACTTAAAGGAAGGCTTTTTAATTTTCTTTTAAATTTAACCCAGAGAGGTTAAAAAAGGAGTGAAGATATAATGATTAATAAACATTTAATTAGTCCAATGGACTTATCAAAAGAAGAATTAGATCAAATATTTAATTTAGCACATCAAATTATAGCAAATCCAGAGAAGTTTTCTCACATCTGTGATGGCAAGATTCTAGCAGCGTTATTTTATGAGCCAAGCACTAGAACTAGATTCAGCTTTGAAGCTGCCATGATGAGATTAGGTGGGAAGATACTAGGCTTTTCAGAACCAAATTCAAGTTCAGTTTCTAAAGGTGAAACATTAGCAG
>CAKVNP010000271.1 GCA_934777095.1 uncultured Clostridium sp.
TATTAGAAATAATTAAAGAAATAGATAAGAAATTTGTTGCTGAATTAAAGGAAAAGAACTACACTGGTGAACAAATTCAAAACTTAAGAATTATCAATACTAATGTTGTAAGAATGGCTAACTTAGCTATTTATGTAGGATTTGCTGTAAATGGTGTTGCTAAACTTCATACAGATATCTTAAAAGACACAGAATTACACGACTGGTATGAATTATATCCAGAAAAATTCCAAAATAAGACTAATGGTATAACACCAAGAAGATGGTTAAGATTATGTAACCAAGAATTATCTGCATTAATTACAGAGTTATTAGGAAGCGAAGATTGGGTTAGAGATTTATCTAAGCTTAAAGAATTAGAAAAATTTGCTGATGATGATGCTGTATTAGAAAGATTCATGGCAATCAAGCATACTAAGAAGGAACAATTAGCAGCTTACGTTAAAGAAACAGAAGGTGTTGAATTAGATCCAGATTCTTTATTCGATGTTCAAATAAAGAGAATGCACGAATACAAGAGACAGTTATTAAATGCGTTCTATATCTTAGACCTTTATTTCAGAATTAAGGAAAATCCTGAATTAGATATGCCTAAGACTACATTTATCTTTGGTGCTAAGGCTTTCCCAGGATACAGAAGAGCTAAATCAATAGTTAAATTCATCAATGAAATAGCTAAATTAGTAGATAATGATCCAGTAGTAAGCAAGAAGATTAAAGTTCACTTTGTAGAAAACTACAGAGTATCATATGGTGAAAAATTATTCCCAGCTGCAGATCTTTCTAAGCAAATTTCTACAGCAGGTAAAGAAGCATCAGGAACTGGTAACATGAAGTTCATGTTAAATGGTGCACCTACATTTGGTACTTTAGATGGAGCTAATGTTGAAATAGTTCACGAAAGTGGAAATGAAAATAACTTTATCTTTGGATTAGAAGTAGAAGATATCGAAAAATTAAATGGTAAGTATGATGTTAAAGAATACTACAACAATGATGCTTCATTAAGAAGAGTTATGGATGCTTTAGTTGATGGAACATTTGAAGATGATGAATCAGGAGATTTCCAAGACTTATTTAACTCATTAATGAATGAAGGAGATCAATACTTATTATTAGCTGATTTTGAAAGCTTCAAGAAAACTGAAGATGAAGTATTTGCAGCATACCAAGATAAGAAAGCATGGGCTAAGAAATGCTTCTTAAACACTTGTAATGCAGGTATCTTCTCAAGTGATAGAACAATACTTCAATATGCTGAAGAAATTTGGGGAGTAAACAGAACTCCAGTTAAATAATCAAGGAAAGTAAATATAATAAAGGAACTTCAAGAATGAAGTTCCTTTAATTTTAATTATGAATTATGAATTACGAATGATGAATTAAGGTGAAAATTCCACCCTAGTGGAATTTTGATTAGATGCACTTAAGTTAAAGAAACTCTCGGGAGTTTCAAATAATTCATCATTCATCACTCATAATTCAACATTTAATAAAGGGGTTGTTTTTATGAAAAAAGTATTATCTTTAGTATTGTCAGCAGTGTTATCGTTTTCTGCACTGGTTGGTTGTGATGCGGGTTCTTCTAAAATGAAGGGGGCCAGTGATAAAATAGTACAGGAAAATTACGAAGGAAGAACTTTTTATGAGGTGTTTGTTAGAGCATTTAAAGATAGTAATGGCGATGGCATTGGTGATTTAAAGGGAGTAGAGGAAAGTCTTGATTATTTGAAAGAATTAGGGGTTAATGGTATATGGCTTATGCCAATAACAGATTCAGAAAGTTATCATGGATATGATACTACTGACTATTATACAATTAATCCTGATTATGGAACTATGGATGATTTAAAAAGCTTAATCAAGGAAGCTAATAAGAGAGATATCAAAATAATTATGGATTTAGTATTAAATCATACTTCTGTAGATCATCCATGGTTTATTGAGGCCAGCAGTGATGAAAATTCAGAGTATAGAGACTACTATGTGTGGACAGATGATATGTCAAAAGCTAGTGAAGGAACTACCATGAATACTAACAGGTGGACTCAGAACGGAAGTAAAGAAGAGTTATATGAGTCTGTATTTTGGAGCGGCATGCCAGATTTAAACTATGATAATGAAAAAGTCGTAGAAGAAGCAAAAGATGTGGCTAAATACTATTTAGATTTAGGTATAGATGGTTTTAGGCTTGATGCTGTTAAATGGATTTCTGATGATGATGAAAAGAACGTTGAATTCTGGAAAGATTTTAGCAAGTATGTTAAATCTATTAATGAAGATGCTATTTTAGTAGGAGAAGTATGGGATAAACCTTATTCAATTTATACTTATGCTGGAGGGCTAGATTCATTTTTTGATTTTTCATTAGGTGATGCAGTGGTAAAAGCCTTATATAACAAATCATTTTCTTCTTTAGTAGATACTTTTAATAAAAATTATGATATGTATTTAGCACAAAATAAAGAGTTTGTTTTAGCTACTTTCTTATATAACCATGATCAAAATAGAATAATGAGTACACTAAATGGTGATACAGAAATGGCTAAAATGGCAGCGGCTATTTATCTTACGTTGCCAGGTACTCCATATATTTATTATGGAGAAGAAATTGGGATGACTGGTACTAAGCCTGATGAAAAAATTAGAGAACCTTTTATCTGGAGCAGTACTGATTTAAGTCAAAATACTACCTGGGAGGCTAGTACCAATGATATTTCTAAAGTTGCCTTAGACGTTCAGGAAAAGGATGATAATTCTCTTTATAATTTCTATAAGGAACTTTTAAATGTAAGATTAAATAGAAATTCATTAAGACTAGGAACTGTAGAAAATATAAGTCAAGAGGATAAATCAATTTTAGTTATGAAAAGAAATTATGAGAGTGAAGAGACCTTCGTAATAATTAATTCATCAAATGAAGAAAAAGAAGCAACTTTACCAAGCGGGAAATATAATATTTTATTTACTAGTGATAAAGAAAGAGAAAGTGAAAATACATTAGAAGAAAAGGTTACTATTAAACCTCATGAAGTGTTAATAGTATATTAGTCAATTTACTTATCTAAAGAAAAATTTAAAGAAATTCGGAGAGAATTTCATCCTATTTATTATTAAAGAAAGAATGCGATAACGGAAAAAACATTTAATTGAATTTTAGAATCTTAGCTATATTGTTTATTTAAGGATAAAGATTCTTAATGAAATTAATAGTTTTTATAGTTATCGCATTCTTTATAAGTATAAGATTACATAGTTTTCAATATAATAGTATAGGTTAAAGATATAGTCAGCTAGAAAGTAAGGTAGCTGATAGGTTAAAGGTATGAGGTAACATCAATTATGAATAAAAAGGCATTGTATGAGTATTTTATTGGATTAATATCATTAATGTATGCACTTATGCTGATCATTGAACTATTTATTAATGTGCCAGAGGAAGTAACAATATCATTTTATTATGTGGAAAATATAATCAGGCTTATTTTTATTGGTGATGTAATAGCAAGGTTTGCAATAGCCAAAGGTAAAAAGACTTTTATTATTAAAAATATAATAGATTTAATATCAATAATTTCTTTAAGAATGTATATTTTAGCAGCTAAATATAGCCACATAACTATACTTATTAAACCATATATGGTAATTAAGCTGATTAAAGCATTTATGATTGTTATACTTATCTATAAGTTTAAAATTAAAGTAAAGGATGAAATAAGAAAAAATAAGTTTAATTTTTTAATCGTAATTTCTGTGATAATTATTGTTATTGGAGCAGTTATCATATCAATTATTGAAGGCATAAGTCTGGCAGATGCATTATGGTGGAGTTTTGTTACATTTACCACAGTGGGATATGGAGATGTATTGTTAAAGACTCCCCTAGGAAAAACTATAGCTGTACTGTTAATGATCATTGGTATAGGTGTTATTGGAGTAATAACTACCACCTTGACATTGTACATAGTCAATGGTGAAAGAAGAAAGAGCAGGCCTACTTATAAGGATGAAGTAATTGAAAATATAAAGGAAAAATTAGATAATTATGAGG
>CAKVNP010000272.1 GCA_934777095.1 uncultured Clostridium sp.
TCTTATTGCTTCTGCTCCTAAATCATCGTATGCTACTATTTCTGATGATACTATGCATCTGCTCATTAACGCTCCTGCTCCGCCAATAGCTCCAAAATAAACAGCTTTATTCTTTATCATTGAATTTATCACGCTATCGTTTCTAGAGCCTTTTCCTATCATGCCTCTTAAGCCTAAATCCAAAAGTTTAGGTGCATATGCATCCATTCGGTAACTGGTAGTAGGTCCTGCTGAACCTATCACCTGGCCTGGCTTTGCTGGTGTAGGTCCAACATAATATATTACTTGATCCTTTATTTCTATTGGCAGCATCTCTTTTTTAGATAACAGATCAACCAGCCTTCCGTGAGCCGCATCCCTAGCAGTATATATAATTCCTGATAACAAAACTTTATCCCCAGCCTTTAATTTCTTTACTTTTTCTTCAGTTAATGGCGTAGTTATCTTTATTTCCATTTTATAATCACCTATATTATCCTTTCCTTATGCCTAGTTGCATGACAGTTTATATTCACTGCCACAGGAAGTCCCGCTATATGTGTAGGTAATACCTCTATATTTACTCCTAAAGCAGTTGTTGCACCTCCAAAGCCTTGTGGTCCAATTCCTAGCTCATTTATTGAAGATAATAATTCTTCTTCAAGCTCTTTATAATATATATTTTCATTATATTGATTAATAGGTCTTAATAATGCTTTTTTAGCTAAGTAAGCAGCTTTATCAAAAGTTCCACCGATTCCAATACCTACAACCATAGGCGGACAAGGATTAGGTCCAGCAGCTTTTACTGTATCAATAATAAAGCTCTTTACCCCTTCAATTCCATCTGAAGGTTTAAGCATGGCTATTCTACTCATATTTTCTGAGCCAAAGCCTTTAGGTGCTACAGTAATCTTTATTTTATCCCCTGGCACGATTTCGTAATATATCATTGCTGGCGTATTATCTTTTGTATTTATTCTATTAATAGGATCCTTAACCACAGACTTTCTTAAATATCCTTCTTCATATCCTTGTCTTACACCCTCATTAATAGCCTCTTCCATATTTCCGCCCACAATATGTATATCTTGTCCAACTTCTAAAAATACACAAGCCATTCCTGTATCCTGGCATATTGGCACTCTATCCTCTGCTGCTATTTTTCCATTAATAATAATCTGCTCTAAAATATCACCAGCTAAAGCCCAACTTTCTTTTTTTCTGTTATTTTCTAAAGCTTCTTTAATATCATCTGATAAAAAATAATTAGCCTCCATGCATAATTCTTTTACCGTCTTAGTAATTTCATTAACATTAATTTTTCTCATGAAAATCCCCCTTTATATATTAAGTTTATAAATATTTATTTCTAAAATCAACAAAAAAATAAGCCTCCTATTTCAAGGCTTATTAATTTACTATTTCCTTGGAAATAGTTAAGCTTCTTCTTCGAAGTACTGGTTAATTCCTTTAACTATTCCATCTACAATAAGCTGCTGATGGCTTTCTGTCTTTAGTTTGCTTTCTTCTTCAGGATTAGATAAAAAACCACATTCTACTAATATTGATGCGCCCTCGTAATTATCCCTCAATATAAGATAAGCTTCTCCGGCTGCCTTAGCAACTCTTTTATTATTGTCCTGTACAGTTTCCTTTATTGAATCTTGTACTATATTAGCAAGTTTAGCACTTTTATCATTTGATGAATGCCATACCTGTGCGCCATAACATTTAGCTTGAGGGAACATATTTTGGTGTATAGATATAAAAACATCACAATCTGTTTCTGTTTTTAAAGAGACTCTCTTCTTTAAATCTTCTCTCTTCTTTTCACGAACAGTTTTTCCTTTAGAGTATAATCCCTCATCACAGCTTCTAGTCATATATACCTTATAATTGCATTCTTCCAGCTTATCTTTTAATTTTAATGCTATTGCTAAATTTATATCTTTTTCTATTGTTCCGTTTTTAGATGCTGCTCCTCCATCAATTCCACCGTGTCCTGGATCTATTAAAATTACTTTTTCAGTATCCTCCATAGCGAATACATTGAACGTTATTAAATTTAAAAATAGAAAACACAATAATGATATAGAAATGATTTTCTTCATATCTTTTCCTCCAATTGTTTTATTCTATTAATTATTATGTTTATTAAATCTTTATTTATTCTTTTCTCTAAATACCATCTTATTTTTCCTAAATAAAAAAAATAGGACTATCTCTTGGATAATCCTATTTAAATAAGCTAGTTATTTTCAATTACGCTTTCAGCGATATTAGTAGCATGGTCTCCAACTCTTTCTAAATTACTTAGAAGGTCTAAGAATATTGCTCCTGTATACGCATTACAGCTACCATCATATAATCTCTTAATATGTAACTCTCTATATTTCTTTTGTTGTTTATCAATTTCTGATTCAACTTCTTGAATGCTTTTAGCTTTAATTACATCTCTTTGAGCATAACTATCAATAGCTATATCTAAAGCCTTTATTGTATTTAAATAAATATTATTTAGTTCTTGTACTGCATCATCAGTATATTCTAATTTCTTATTGATTTTTTGTAATGTTAAATCAGCAAGGTTTTCAGCATGATCCCCAATTCTTTCAATATCATTAACAATATGGAACGTTGCTGCAACTATATTCTTCTCTTTATCTGATAATTCACATTTAGAAAGCTTAACTAAATATGTTGTAATGCACTCTTCTAAAATGTTGATTGTTGTTTCATTTTCATAAACCTTATTTACTAATGATTCATCATTTGTAGTAAATGCATTCATTGACATCTCTAAACCACTTTTAGCTTTGTTAGCCATTCTGATAGTTTCTTTTATAACTTGCCCAGCTGCAATAACTGGTGTTTCTAATAATCTGTCATCAATGAATTTAGGTCCTTGTTTTTCTTCCTCTTCTTCACCAGGAATAATCATTGTAACAATCTTAATTAATATTGGAATTAATGGAACCATTATTAATGTATTCACTATATTAAATATTGTATGTGCATTAGCTATTTGTCTGCTTACATCATTTGTAAAGTATGAAACTATATCTGCAAGCCATCCTGTTGCTAATAACGGTAGGAATATTAATGTTCCTGTTACATTGAATATTAAGTGTAACATTGCTGCTCTATGAGCTGTCTTAGTAGTTCCTACTGTAGATAACATTGCTGTTACACATGTACCGATATTACATCCCATTACTATTGGTAATGCTATTCTAATATCAATAGCTCCTGCTGTTGCTAAAGCAACTAAAATACCTGTTGTAGCTGATGAACTTTGTAAAACAGCAGTAATTGCTGCCCCAGCTATAACACCTAAATACCAGTGTTCACCTAATGTTAATAAGATTTGTTGTAATGCTGGTGATGAAGTTAATGGTTTCATTGCCGAACTCATTTGTCCCATACCAACGAATAATATACCAAAACCTAAAATAATATTACCAATTTCTTTTTTCTTTTTCATTTTTGCAAACATTACTATCATAGCGCCCACAAAAACAAAAATTGGTGCAACATCAGATAATTTAAATACTACTAATTGAGCTGTAATTGTTGTCCCAATATTTGCCCCCATAATAATTCCAGCAGCTTGTGCTAAATTCATTAATCCTGCATTAACAAATCCTACTACCATTACTGTAGTAGCACTACTACTTTGAATTACTGCTGTAACAATAGCTCCAACTATAACTGCTATTATAGGGTTCTTTGTTACTTTTTCTAGTATATTCTTTAATCCTTCGCCTGCTGCATTTTCAAGTCCATCACCCATGATCTTCATACCATAAATGAATAAACCTAGTCCGCCGAATAAACCTATTATAACCTTTAATGTATCCAAAGTTATACTCTCCTCTACATATATAATTAATTTATAAAACATTCTTTTTTCATGCTTAGTTTACATTATAAATTAACGTTTGTTAAGAATAAACTTGAAATTTTAACATGAATTTAATATTACTATTTTTTTCTTTACTATTTTTAAATTATACTTGATTATTAGATGAATTTTTTGAAATATATAAAAATAAAAAAGTGCTT
>CAKVNP010000273.1 GCA_934777095.1 uncultured Clostridium sp.
GCAGGTCTACATATGATTATTGCAACTCAACGACCTACTGTTGACGTAATTACAGGGGTAATTAAGGCTAATATTCCATCAAGAGTTTCATTTGCAGTTTCTTCAGGAACAGATTCTAGAACAATACTAGATCAGACTGGTGCAGAAAAACTTCTAGGAAGAGGGGATATGCTATATTCTCCAATGGGAGCAAATAAGCCAATGAGAATACAAGGGGCATTTATTTCTGAAGAGGAAGTAGAAAATGTAGTAGAATTTATCAAATCTGCTGATTCAGATGTAAATTATCAGGATGAAATAATGAATCATATTAATACTGAAGCCTCTTCTACTGTAACAAAGGATAGCACTGAGGCTGAAGATGAACTTTTAGATGATGCAATAAAGCTAGTGGTAGAATACCAACAGGCTTCAACATCATTTATCCAAAGAAAATTAAGAGTGGGTTTTAATAGAGCTTCAAGAATTATGGATGAATTAGAAGCAAAAGGTATAATTTCTGAAAAGGACGGAAGCAGGCCAAGACAAGTTTTAATAGGAAAAGATGATAGTGATCATCAGGAGTAATACAAAAGTCTTGTAAATATGACAATGTTCAATTAAAATAGTAATGTTATATTTAAGAACACAGGAGGAATTATTTTGAATAAGTTTAAAGTTGGAATGGTCAGCTTAGGCTGTGATAAAAATAGAGTAGACTCAGAATTAATCTTAGGGACTATTAATAAATTTTATGAAATAACTAATAATCCTAAAGAAGCAGACATTATTATAGTAAACACATGTGGTTTTATTGAAAGTGCAAAACAGGAATCAATTGATACTATTTTAGAAATGGCTGAATTTAAGAAAACACATAACTGCAAGATGCTTATTGCAACAGGATGCTTAACTCAAAGATATGGTGATGAACTATTAGAGCTAATCCCTGAAATAGATATCTTAATGGGAGTTAATGATTATATGAAGCTTCATAAGCTTATCCTTGACTTTATTAAGGATCAAAAGAGAATCTCATCAGCTAACTATACTGATGAAGGTATAAATGAAGGTGAAAGAATATTAACTACTAATACACACACTGCATATTTAAGAATTGCAGAAGGATGTAATAACTTCTGTACTTACTGTATTATCCCTCAAATAAGAGGTAAATTCAGAAGCAGAACTATTGAAGCTGTAGTTAAGGAAGCTAAATCTTTAACTGCACAAGGTGTTAAGGAAATAATCCTGATAGCTCAAGATTTAACTAATTATGGTGAAGATATATACGGAGAAAGAAATCTACATAAGCTTATAAAAGAACTTTCTAAGATTGAAGAACTAGAATGGATCAGACTTCTTTACTGTTACCCAGAAGAAATTTCTGACGAATTAATCACAGAAATTGCTGAGAATCCAAAAGTTGTGAAATATCTAGATCTTCCAATACAGCATATAAGCAATAACATTTTAAAGACAATGTTAAGAAAGACTGATAAAGAAACAATTACAAATAAAATTGAGCTTTTAAGAGAAAGAGTGCCAGGAATAGTACTTAGAACTTCATTAATTGTCGGCTTCCCTGGAGAAACAGAAGAAGACTTTAATGAGCTTGCAGAGTTCTTACAAGAATATAAGCTGGACAATGTTGGTGTATTCACTTATTCACAAGAAGAGGGAACAGCAGCAGCAAAACTTCCTAACCAAATTGAAGAAGATGTCAAAGAAACAAGAAAAGACAAATTAATGCAAATTCAAAGAAAAGTAGTTACAGATTTAAATAAATTGAAAATAGGAAATATCTATGATACTATAATAGATGGAAGTAATGGGCAATATTACATCGGTAGAAGCCAAGGAATGGCTCCAGAAATCGACGGATTAGTCTATGTAACAAAGAAAAAAACATTAAAAAAAGGTGAAATAATAAAAGTTAAGATAACTGATGTTATAGAATACGATTTGGTAGGAGATGTTTGGGATGAATTTAGCAAATAAATTAACGATGCTTAGAATTTTCTTAGTACCTGTTTTTTTAATATTTTTAGTAGCAACGGAGATACCTTATGGTTCTGTTATAGCCACAGCTATATTTATAATTGCATCATTAACTGACCAGTTAGATGGATATATTGCAAGAAGCAGAAACCAGATAACTAACTTTGGTAAGTTTATGGATCCGTTAGCAGATAAATTATTAGTTACAACAGCATTAATATGTCTAGTTGATTTACAATTAGTACCTAGCTGGGCTGCTGTAATAATTATTGCAAGAGAATTTGCAGTTTCAGGATTAAGAACATTAGCTGCTTCAGAAGGTAAAGTAATAGCTGCCAGCTGGTGGGGGAAAATCAAAACTGTTACACAAATAATTGCAATAGTTTCATTATTATTAAAGGTAAACTTAACTCAGATTATTGAAGCTAACATTAATGTACATCCGGCATTAAATAGTTTCTTCAAGATTGAGCCAGCAATAATGCTGATAATTGCAGTAGTAATGACAATTATTTCAGGAATTGACTACTTTGCTAAAAATAAAGAAGTAATTTCAATGGATAAATAAGATTAAAAATAAATAATAATGGTTATACTTATAAAAGTTCCTTCTATAATTAGTTTTAGTAGGAACTTTTAACATATCAAAAATCCAATTTAAGTATTTCTATTTTTATTATTGACTATATGTCTGAATTAAATTATAATCTACTTATGGAACAAGTGTTCGAGAAAGGGTGAAAAATATGGCAAATATAGATATGGATAAAATGAAGGCTATTGAAAGCGCAATGAGTCAAATAGAAAAACAATTTGGTAAAGGCTCAATTATGAAATTGGGAGAACATAGCTCATTAAATGTTGATGCTATTTCAACAGGATGTTTAGATCTTGATATAGCATTAGGAATTGGTGGAGTACCAAGAGGAAGAATAATAGAAATATACGGACCTGAAAGTTCAGGTAAAACTACTGTTGCATTACATATATCTGCAGAAGCTCAAAAAAAAGGCGGAGCTGTAGCATTTATCGATGCTGAACATGCTTTAGATCCAAGTTATGCAAGAAACTTAGGAGTAGATACAGAAAATCTGATAGTTTCTCAGCCAGATACTGGTGAACAAGGGCTTGAAATAGCAGAAGCATTAGTTCGTTCAGGTGCAGTAGACGTAGTTGTAGTTGACTCAGTTGCGGCATTAGTACCAAGAGCTGAAATTGAAGGTGAAATGGGTGATTCACACGTAGGTCTTCAAGCAAGATTAATGTCTCAAGCTTTAAGAAAACTTACCGCTTCAATAAATAAATCAAACTGTATAGTAGTATTCATTAACCAATTAAGAGAAAAAGTTGGTGTTATGTTTGGTAATCCAGAAACAACTACTGGTGGTAGAGCATTAAAGTTCTATTCTTCTGTTAGACTTGATGTAAGAAGAGTTGATTCTATTAAGCAAGGTGATCAAATCGTTGGTAATAGAACAAGAGTTAAAGTTATGAAGAATAAAGTTGCACCTCCATTTAAACAAGCTGAATTTGATATCATGTACAATGAAGGTATTTCAAGAACAGGAAATATAGTTGATGTTGGTGTTAAAGAAGGAATAGTACAAAAAAGTGGTGCTTGGTTCGCTTACAATGAGATCAGATTAGGTCAAGGTAGAGAAAATGCTAAGCAATACTTAAAAGATAATCCTGAAATTGCTTTAGATATAGAAAATCAAATCAGAGCAAAATATGATCTTCCTTTAAATCAAGAAGGTGCATCTGATCAAAAAGCTAAAGCTTCAAAAGAAGAAAAATAATTATTTAAATAGATAAAAAGCCGCTTTTATTAAAGTGGTTTTTTTCATATGCAGAAAATTTTCGAATAAGTTATAAATAATAGGAAATAATTTAAAGGGGTATGAAAATAAATATCATATGTAGGATCAACTAAACTTGACATAATTTTGTTTATACGATAAAATAATAACAAATACTGGTTTATCAAATTCAAAGTTTCAGTGAGAATTATATGACACCTACTACGCATTTATATAATCATATATGAAAATA
>CAKVNP010000274.1 GCA_934777095.1 uncultured Clostridium sp.
CACTCTCCTGCCAACGGCAACATTCACCACCCTAGGTCTTCCACCTAAAAAAGCCCTAAATCAAAGATTTAGAGCTTTTTTAACATTCACTTGCCACTATGGGCACATTCACTTGACTACAAGTCAACATTCACCTGCCAACAGCAGCATTCACTATTATATTATACCAACAATCTCGTTGATATTATTAATCCCCTGTTCTCTACAGAACCCTTCCATCTGTTCTATTATTTCTTTTCCTGCCATTGGATTAGTAAAGTTTACTGTACCAATCTGCACTGCTGAAGCGCCTGCCATCATAAATTCAATAGCATCTATCCCAGATACTATTCCCCCAAGTCCTATTACAGGAATATCTACAGCTTTTGATACTTCATGAACCATTCTTAAAGCTACAGGTTTTACCGCTGGGCCTGAAAGTCCTGCATATACATTATCAAAAACTGGTTTTCTCTTATAAGGATCTATTGCTAATCCTTTTAAAGTATTTATTAAAGATATTGAATCTGCTCCTGCCTTTTCGCATTGCACCGCCATTTCTACTATATCTTCTGCATTTGGTGAAAGCTTAACCATTAAAGGCTTATCAGCTATGGCTTTGATTTTGCTTACCACTTCATATGCTACATTTGATTTAATTCCAAAGGCCATTCCACCAGACTTTACATTGGGACATGATATATTAAGTTCTATCATATCTATATCTGTTCCTCTTAATTTTTCTATAGCTGCTTCATAATCTTCTATACAGCCTCCGCCTACATTAGCAATAACATTTGTACCAAGCTTCTTCATTTTAGGAAGTTCTTCAGCAATAAATCTATCTATACCTGGGTTCTGTAAACCAACTGAATTCATCATGCCAGCAGGAGTTTCAAAAACTCTTATTCCGTTATTCCCTTCCTTTGGATTTATAGTTAATCCCTTTGAAGATATTCCTCCTAAAATTCCCACATCATAAAATTCGTTATATTCGCTTCCAAAACCAAATGTACCTGATGCTGCTATTACAGGATTTTTAAAGTCTACTCCATTAATATTTACTTTTAACATCTTTCAAACCTCTCCTTTTAATCCTTATAGTTCTACATAGCTTCCATCAAATACTGGACCATCTTTGCAGGTTCTTTTATTGCCATCTTTAGTCTTACAAGTACATACTAAACATGCCCCTACGCCACAAGCCATATGCTTTTCCATTGATACATAAACTTTGACATGCTTTGCTTTACACATTTCTACTACTTTTTTCATCATTACTTCTGGGCCACAGCATAAAACTGTATTATACTTTTCAACTTGTAATAAATCAGTGATAAATCCTTGATGCCCATACTTTCCTGTATTTGTTGAAACATATCCTTCATTAGTAAACTTGCATAATTCATCTATTAAATATATTTCATCTCTAAATCCTGCATAAAAATCCATATCCATATTTGGATTCTTTTCTCTTAATCTCTTTGCAAGCTCTACCATTGGTGCAGTACCAATTCCCCCTGATACTAATGCTACCTTGCCATAATCCTCTTCCATATTAAAGCCATTACCTAATGGGCCTGTTATTTCAATTTCTTCACCAGCAGTAAGCTTTGAAAATTCCGCTGTACCTTTTCCTACTACTGAATATACAAAAGTTACTTTTCCATCTTCCTTTTCACAGACACTGATTGGTCTTGGTAATAGTGTTGCTCCCCTATGTTTAAGCATATAAAATTGTCCTGGTTTAACCTCAGAATTATCTTGGACCACCATTTTATATACACTTTCTACTACATGCTCATTCATTAATATTTTAGCTTTAATATATTTCATCCTTCATTACCCCTTACTATAAATTTTCAACTGCGTTTCTTATTTCTGCTGCCATTCTTATAGCTTCTTCTCTTGCACATTCTGCAAAATGCATTTCATCATTTTTCTTTTTATATGCAAGTAAAATTCCTCTTGATGAATTAACTACGCCGCCATTACCATTTGTTAAATATAAAGCTACATCTTCTGCTTTGCCGCCTTGCGCTCCATACCCTGGTATTAGGAAGAACATATCTTTATATTTACTTCTAATTTCTTTCCCTTCTTCTACATGTGTACATCCTATTACGCCGCCTATTGCTGAATATCCACATTCACCTTTAACCTCTTCACCAGCTTCAGTAATTCTATCAGCCACTGCATTATATACTTTTCTTCCATCAGTAAGCTCAAGATTTTCAAAATCCTCTGCTCCTTGATTTGATGTTCTTACTAGGACAAATGCACCTTTATTATGCTCCTTCATATATGGTATATAAGGCTCGATACTATCCATTCCCATATATGGGCTAAGAGTTATAAAGTCACTTTCAAAGTCCCCTGTAAAATGTGATTTTGCATATTCTTTAGCAGTGGCAGCTATATCTCCTCTTTTTATATCTGCAATGATTATTGCATCATTTTTTCTAAGGTATGCTAAAGTATCTCTATATGCCATTAGTCCTTCAATTCCTAAAGCTTCATAATATGCAATCTGCACCTTATAGCAAGCTACTACATCTAAGGTTGCATCTATTATTTCCTTGTTAAACTTAAATATTGCATCTTTAATGCTGTTATTATCTAAAATATGCTTTGGTATATAGTCTAAAGATGTATCTAAACCTAGACATACAACACCTTTTTCTTCAACTCTCTTATATAATTTATCTATAATATTCTTACTCATTTAACAATCCCAACCTTTTCTTTTATGCTTGATACACTATTTTTCCTGCTTTAATTGTATACTTAACTTCCCCGTAGTATTCCCTCCCATGGAATGGTGTATTTCTTCCTTTTGACTTAAACTTCTCTTTATCTACGATGATTTTTTTATTTCTATCTATTAAAACCAGATCTCCTTCTACCCCAACAGAAACTATCCCTTTATTCATTCCCAATAACTTAGCTGGATTCTTTGACATTATCTCACTTAACTTATTTAAAGAAATTCCATTTTCCTTAACCAGCTTTGTATAACAGATAGAAAATGCTGTTTCAATTCCTACCATTCCTGGTGCACCATTTAATTTATCCTCTTCTGTATGAGGAGCATGGTCAGTTCCGATACAATCTACTATTCCTGTCTTTATTGCATTAATTAAACATGAAACATCTTCTTCTTCTCTTATTGGAGGATTTACCCTATAATTACTTTCCTTCGTAGTAAGTGCTAGATGATGAGGTGTAACTTCGCAGGTTACATTTATGCCTTCTTCTTTGGCCTGTTTGATATATTTAATAGCATCTCTTGTACTTACATGGCACATATGAAGATGTGCTCCTGTAGACTTTGCTAAATATAAATCTCTTAGCGTCATTATATCTTCTGCCATTCTCATATCAGTTTTAGAAAAAGCTTTATCTTCAGCATGAGACATTACTATCCAGCCATGTTCTTTTGCTTTTATCATGGCATCCATCATTATCTTAGAATCCATTACACCAACACCATCATCAGAAATGGCCTTAAGTTTTTTATCTTCTTTAAAAGCTTCTAGATGTTCTATAGTTTGTCCTTTAAATTTATCCGTAACTGACACACATTGATGGACATCTATTAAGCCTACTTCTGCTGCTCTATTTCTCACTTGATTTAATACTTCATAATTAGAACATATTGGCGCTGTATTTGCCATTAAGCAAACCCCTGTATAGCCACCTCTTACTGCTGCTTTAGAGCCTGATTCTATATCTTCCTTATGAGTAAGTCCTGGTTCTCTGAAATGTGCATGTGTATCAATAAATGAAGGCATTAATGTAAGTCCGTTGCCTAAAATCACTTCAGCATCTTCTTCATTTAATCCTCTGCCAATTTCCTTGATGATTCCATTTTCAATATATACATCTCCGTGGAAGTCTTGAAAAGCATCTACTATATCTACATCTTTAATTAATAGTTTCATTATTTTCCACCTCACTTGGATTGATTATTGTATCACAATAGATACATTTATAGCTGTCTTTATCTCTATCTAACAATTCAAAAGTATGTGGAAGATATTTTTCCTGA
>CAKVNP010000275.1 GCA_934777095.1 uncultured Clostridium sp.
CATGCACCATATGAAGTAACAAGCAAGTTTGATATATATGAAGCATATAGAGCATATAAAACATTTTGGAATAATTAAAAACACACAATAAAAAAGAGATTAATAAAATTAATCTCTTTTTTGGTGAACTAAACCGTTCTACAAACGGTCTAGCTCCTAAATTTTCTTCTATATCTTCCAATAGATTAACTGTCATTGTTAATGGCTTATTGCCTACATTACAGATTATAATTAGCTTGTCATCATAAACATATATTGAATTAACAAACATATCAATTAAAACTTTTCTGTAACTATGGTCTAATATATCACCAGTTTGTAATCTTGTCAAGAAAAATTTTATCTCATTTTCTTTAAGTTGAAATACTTTTGCCATTTCAATTAGTAACTGACTTTGTGTTTCTTCTAGTTCGTTTTCATTTTGTGTAATTCTATTACTAATCATTTCTATATGTTGTCCATTTTCTAATGCTGACATTAAATTATCAATATTTTTGTTTAGTTCTTTTTTTCTTCGTTCTAGGTTTTTAACAACAACATTTGAGTTGTTTTCTCTCTGACAAGTTTCATATATCTTTTTAGCTATCTTATCAATATTCTTGTCTGTTAAAAGTGCTTTGCATTTTCTGACAACAAGGTTTTCAATATCTTCTTTTGCGATATACTTTTTAGTACACTCTTTATCATTTTTCTTGTTACAAGTATAATAACGATGAAGTTTTGCTGATTTGGAATTTCCAGAGATACCTATCATTGGACTTTTGCAATTACCACAGAACATTTTTCCAGTTAATAAGTATCTGTCTTTTGCTTTTCTAATTCCCGGAGCATGTTTGTATTTTTCTCTAACCTCTTGAACTTTATTAAATGTATCTATATCAATTATAGCTGGTATTACATTAGGAAATTCTTTTTCTCCATAAGTGTTTGTCCCTATGTATTTCTTGTTTCTAAATAAATTTTGTAGTGAATTTTTGTTAAATGGTCTGTTTCTTCCATTTTTATAGCCATTTTTGTTAAGAAAGTCTATAATTTCTACAACTGGAATATCATTTGCTCTCATTTCAAATATCTTCTTTACGATAGCTACTGTTGATTCATCAATTACAAGTTTCTTTTTCTTATATGTACCAAAGTCTTGTATTTCTAGTTTATAGCCTAATGGTGGAACACCACCATTAAACTGACCTTTTTCTGCATTAAGTAGCATATTTCTATTTACTTTCTGTGATAATTCAACAGAATAATATTCTGCCATACCTTCAAGTACACTTTCTACTAAAATTCCGAGAAGCGTCATCAGAAATATTTTCTTTTGCTGAAACAACTTTAACACCATTCTTTTTTAGTTTAGCTTTATATATCGCACTGTCATAGCGATTGCGAGCTAGCCTATCTAGCTGATATACGGCAATTTTACTAAATTTTCCTTTTGCACTATCTTCTATCATTCTCAAAAATTCTGGTCTTTCATCAGACTTTCCAGAGATAGCTTTGTCAATATACTCTCCAACAACATTGTAACCATTTCTTTCTGCAAATGCTTTACATTCTGCTAGTTGTGCCTCTATACTCGTGTCGTTTTGTTTATGAGAGCTATACCTAGCATATATTACACAATTTTCCATTTTTCATTATCTCCTTTTCATATAAAATTATTTTGTTTTTAACATTAAACTTATATCTATCTGTGTATTTAGCATTTTGTTCAATATAGAGATTTTTTCTTTTAGCTTTTCAGTTATCTTATCTCCATATTTTTCATAAGCTTGTATCACAAATTCTTGAATTAACCAATGTATATATTCTTTTTTGTTTTCTTGTATGTATTTTTTAATATCTTGACTTGATATAGCAAAGGCTAACATTTCAACTTGTTTGTCATCTAGTAAAAGTTCTTTCTCTAATAAATTAACTTCGTTCATAAAAACCAATTCCCTTCTTATTTTTGAAATTTTGTTTAATATTTAGCTTGAACTATATAAATTTAAGTAATAATACATAGTCCAAGCATTTTTACTTTACCTACCAATGTTCTCTAATACCATTAAGGAAACTTGCTTGTTGTATCTCCTTGTTGTTGTGTTTCAAATTCATTTAGCCAGTCATTTAGTAGGTTTTCTATATCTTCTGTCATAACAAGTTCATCTTCACTTGCATAACAAGAGTGTAGTTCTTGTTGATTTGCTTGTTGTTCATTTTGCATAATAGCACCTCCAATTTATATATTGATTTTGTTCTAATGTACCCTATGTATTTACTTGATTATATTAGGGTGTATAAGCACTATCAATAGATTTTAATATTGTTTTATATATATCTAGTAGCTTACTATCTACTTCTAATATTCTCTTTTCTATTTTTGATAATTCTTGACTTATATAATTACTATCTTCTTCACAAAACCAGTTCATATATAAAACATTTGCATCCGTTCGTTTTATTATACTCAAAAGTATTATTAATTCTTCTTTTCTTTTTATTACATTATCATCTTTCAATTTTGTATTTCGTGATATTCCTAAATCTTTTTTTATCTTTTTTAGCTTATTTTTGAATGCTTTTAACTCTATCTCTTGTACTTGATTAAGAGTTGTTTTTATCTCAAACATATTTCCTTTCTCCTTTTTTGTTTTCAATTTATATTGTGATTTTGTTCTAATGCACCCTATACGATTACTTGATTATACAGGGTACATTAACTACTTTTATTAGTTAAATCACAATAACTCTATTTTATTTATCTTTTTGTTTCTACAATGTTTTTATATATTCTTTTAGTTTATTATCTATTTCTACCATCTTATGATATATGTCATTAGACAAACTATTTAACTCTTTACTTTCTGTACTTGAAAGAGCATTATTTTGACAATCTACATTAAATAAATATTTCATAATAAATCTTATACTTATTAGAAATTCTTTTCTACCTAATATGTACTTTGCTCTTGAAATTATTGCATCGTTATCTTTATACTTTTCTTCTATTTCTTTTAGTCTATTATCTGTTTTTTGTTGTAGATTTAATAATTCATTTGCTTGATTTTTATTTAACTCTACACCACTTTTTATTGTTCTTTCATTTCTCATTTCTTTTCCTCCTTTAAATTTTTATTATATTGCTCATATGTAATCTTGTTTACAATATATTCCTTGCCTTTACTATCTATTTTGGTTATAATTTTACTATCAGCATATACTAGGTCAGCTCCTCTTGTTATTTCTTCTAGTTCTTCTTGTGTAACTGTATGACCTTTATTCTTAATAATGCCCCTTGATGTAGTGAATATCTTTTGTCCTGTCTTGTAATATTTGAGCCTTGCACCTTTTAGTATTAACTTACTTGTATTTTCATTTTGTATATCTTCGTTTAGGTCTATATCTGTAAATCTAGCTGAAAAGTATGCTCCAAGATTAGTTACATTTTTAATTTCTGTTATCTTACTAAAACCTTTCGTCCAAGTTTCATTTAATAGTGTTTTGTCTAGTGGTAAATCTTCATTGTCTATATCTTTAACAAGCACGTGTAGGTGTATTGAGCCACTTGCTTGATACTCTGTAACACAGATATATTCTAAACCAGGAAAATACTTTTTGATTTTTCTCCACCACTGCCTAAAATCGCTATTTACTTGCTTATAGTCCTTTTGTAATTTGCCATAAGTTAAAGTTATATGTTTCTCGTTGTTCCCAGCACAGAAGTTGTAGTTTATCAAGCGTCTTAATGATTTAAAGGATTTCCTTAGTTCGTTTGGATTTTGATTTCTTGTTTTTGTTTTATTGTATTTTTTAATTTCCCCAGTTTTTCTATCTACATATTCCGTGCCTGATAGCCTAACAAACCTATTACTCAATGAAAATGGTGCTTTCTGCATACTTTCGACTTCTACAATGCCATTACCCTCAAATACTTTTATAACTTCTGCATTGCTTAATACTGCAAATGGCAATTTCTTGACTTTGATTCCATTGTTGTTTTTAGTTTCCGTTTTTCTCACTCCTTTCTTGATTTGAATTGCAC
>CAKVNP010000276.1 GCA_934777095.1 uncultured Clostridium sp.
ATATTATATTTTCTTTAGCTTCCCTATATTTATCTGCTAAATCCTTTAACGTAATTGAACTAAAATATTCATTGATTTTTTCATTAATTCCCTTCCAAAGGTTATCATTAATAAAACATTCTAACTCATTTGCCTCATTATTATTTATATCTATTAAAAGCGTTTCTCCTTCTAAGGCTCTTAAAATTGCACTGATAGATAACTCTTCTGGCTTCTTTCCTAAAACATAACCACCGGAAGCTCCCTTTCTACCAATTATTATTCCTGCTTTTCTAAGTGCAGAAAAAATCTGCTCTAAGTATCTTTCTGAAATATTCTGCCTCTCTGAGATAGTCTTTAAAGTAACATTCTCCTGGTCTGAATTTAAAACTAAATCAATTAAAGCTCTTATTCCATATCTTCCTTTTGTAGAAATCTTCAAAACATCACCCCATAATAATATTTTATGAATATAACTCTTTACATCTTTTCATACTATCATCAATTATAATATTTTTCATAAAAAATAACCACAATTATATTTTATCCCTCTTCTTTTAAATTCGTTTATTAAACTTTGTATTGTTATATGATACAATAACTTTGTAAATATATGTATTTATAATTAAGTATAAAGGAAGTTAAAAAAATGCAATTTATTAATAATATGTATTGTAGCCTTCATGAAAAAAAACATTCTTTATTTTATCTTGAGGAAAATAAAAAGCAGTTTTTTTCCTCATGTTTTGAAAAGATTGCAAAAGAAACAGAATTATTGAAATCAGATAAATTTATCCAACATGGTGATACTTCCTGCCTTTGGCATAGCATTGCTGTTGCCTACTATAGTTATTGTTTTTTTAATACATTTAAGTTAAAATGTGATGAAAAAAGCCTTTTATATGGCGCTTTGCTCCACGATTACTTTTTATATGATTGGCATGAAAATGATAAATCTCATAATCTTCATGGATTTAGGCATCCTAAAACTGCCTTAAAAAATGCTCAGCAACACTATGAATTAAATGCCATTGAAATAGATATAATAAAAAATCATATGTTTCCTCTAACTCTTACACCGCCACATCATAAAGAAAGCATAATGGTTTCTATTTTTGATAAAATCTGTTCTACTTATGAAACATTTAATAGAAATACATACACTAAACTTAAATCAGCCTTAAGATAACAACACAGCTATTGTATAAAAATAAGTACAATAGCTTTATTTGGGCGTAAAATAAACTTTCTTTAAATTCATTAGGAAAATTAAGGTATAATAATAGTAGTATAAACTTTTGGGAGATGGTAGTATGAAATTAATTTTACATGATTTAACTGATGAAGATTTTAATAAAATTACTAATAAAATTTCTGAGGAAACAAAAGTAATTTGTCAAAAAGATAATATAAAAAAATGTTTAGGCTGTTTTTCTTGCTGGATAAAAACACCTGGAAAATGTATTCTACATGATGAATATAATCAAATGGGACTTTTACTAAGCAACAGTGATGAAGTTATCATAATTTCTAAATGCTGCTATGGCTCATATAGTCCTTTTATAAAAAATTTAATTGATCGAAGCATAAGTTATGTCCTACCATATTTCACTATCAAAAATAATGAAATGCATCATATCCCAAGGTATAATCATACATTTAAGTTTTCTGTCTTTACTTATGGACAAGCTACTGATATGGAAAAAGAAACCCTTAAATCTCTTATAGAAAGAAATTGCCTTAATTTAAATATCGCTAAATATAACTTTAAATATTGTGATAATTTATTTATGGATCATGAACTTAAGGAGGCGTTACAATGAAAATAGCATTAATCAATTGCAGCCCTAAATCACAAAACAGTTGTTCTGGAACTCTTCTATATGATTTGAGACCACTTATTGAAAATAATAATAAAATTCTCAACTTTAACTTAAATAAATTTAATGCTGAAGATTTTGATAGGCTGTATAAATGTAATATTATTATTTTCTCTTATCCTTTATATGTAGATGGTATACCTTCTCATATGCTTTCATTCCTAATGAAATATGAAGAATATCTTAAAGGAAAGGAACATAAAAATGTGATAGTTTATGCTATAGCTAACTGTGGATTCTATGAAGGAAATCAAACTAAACTTTCTCTCCAAATTATTGAAAATTGGTGCAGTTCAGTTAAATTTAAATTTGCTCAAGGAGTAGGTGTTGGTGGTGGCCCTATGATTGGTAGCTTAAAAAATGTTCCTCTTGGACATGGTCCAAAAAAATCATTGAATACAGCTTATACTATCTTTGCCCATAATATCTTGCGTACCAACTACGGAGAAAACATCTATATTAATCCTAGCTTTCCACGTTTTGCTTACATTTTAGCTGCTCATCATGGCTGGAAGACATCTGCAAAAATTAATGGACTAAAAAAAATTGATCTTAAAAGAAAATTAAAATAAAAAAGATTGACAATTGATTATATCCACTTTTTTTGGGGATCCGCTTTCATGAAATTGCTCTTTCAGACTCACTGATAAGCATATTAACTGATGCAATGGCATCTTCAGTTATACCTGCCATTTTTGAGGTAACTATCTTTGATTCATTCAGTTCAATATTAAGTTTTTTAGCCCTTAAATTTATGTCCTCTGATGTATCTAATCCCTCAGATGCACTATCAGTAATTTTTTTAACTGTTTCAGTAACATTAAGAGAAATTGAATTAATTTCTTCTGTATGAGCAGCTGTTTCTTCCATAGAAGCTGAAACTTCCTTAGTTACATTTGAAATATTATTTAAATCTTCAACTAAACTATTAATATGTTCAAATGATTGATTTACACTATCATTTATTTCATTGCTTTCCTTAATTATTTTTGAAACAATAGTAGCCATTGAAATTCTCATATTTTCAATTGCATTTCCAATATACCCTATTTCATCTTTTTTACTTTTTATATCTTCATCTATTTCTTGGGTAAAATCGCCTTCAGTAAACCTTGATAAACTTTCAACTATTCTGTCTATAGGTTTAGAGATAAATTTAATTAATAAAACATAAATAATGGCACCTAAAGAAATTCCACAAAGTAATATTACTGCTTCTAAGAACATTAACATTTTAAATGTTTCTTGTAATACCTTTTCTACTGAAATATCAGCCTCTAAAGCAGCAACCACTTCACCCTTACTATTCTTTATTGGAACCATAGCAGTTAATAATTTTCCCCATTCTTCTGTTTCATATGGTTCTGTATATGCTTCAATTCCTGAATTTAAAACTGCTAAAGCCTCTTCTGTCTGGTCTGAATCTAATACTTCCTCACCTAATTCTGTATACTCACCATCTTCTGGAGTAGCTTCTACACCATATATTGTACCACTTCCATTTGATGCAAAACTCTCTGTATAAAGATATTAATATCTCTTAGCTCTGTAAACTGCTTTTGTAAATCAATATAGTATTCATCTTGCATATCTTCATTTTTAATAAATTCTTCAAATTTATCCCCATCAATACTTATCGCAAAACTTCTTAAAGATTCAATTCCACTCTCTGCTAATTCATTGGCAGCATTATCATAAAGATATATTCCTCCTATTATAGTCATTACTATCATAAATATTAAGAATATTGACATGATACCATATGCCCCTTTTTTTCCTATATTCATATTTAAACACCCCATCCTTTATATTATAGATACTATTATAAAAACTCAAGCGATATATTGATGACATACTATTTCCGCACCTAATCGTCAATTTTTTATATTTCCGTTTATTAATATCGATTAGCTATACCTATACTTAATATCTTTCATATTAAATTCATGATATAAAAAATAAAAAATAAAAAACGCTTAATATTAAGCGTTTTTTATTTTTTACCACCAGCTCATAGCATCTTTTTCTTCTTCTTTTTCAATTCCCTTTATACTAAAGATACCAACTTCTAATCTATAAGTCAGATACCATCTTCCAAATTCATCATATGTTTCAAAATCCAAACTTTTATACACCGTGCTATTA
>CAKVNP010000277.1 GCA_934777095.1 uncultured Clostridium sp.
CTATAATAATACGCTTGATAATATCTGTTATTTTAGTATCTTTAATAATTTTTATAGAATCTGAGTATTGTTTAATGGCTGCATATTCATCTCTAATGTCAAATTCAATCATTTCTTCGGCAATTTCGCCATAGTTTACGAAGTTTGGAGACCAGTTAATTCTTTTTCTTTTTTTTATGCTCCAATAGCCAGGATTTCCTCCAAGTTTAATAATTAATAGTCCCAAAATTTCTAAATGATGCATTTCTACAATGGAGATACAATGCAATGCTTTCGAAATTTCTTCATATTCATAATTTAATCTTAATTCATGATTAACGTATTGTGATACTGCAGAGAATTCAGAGACAGCACCAGCAAAGTTTTGCTGGATAATATCTGCATATGATGAATTTTCACAGCTGACATCAATTGGTGGATAAGGAAGCGGAGATTTATAAATATTATTATCATCCATAGTAGTTGACCCCTTATATATGAATTTTATAGTATATGAAAATATATGAGAAAATTAACAATTCAATTACCTAATTTATAAATATTTTCTTGAATTTGGGATAAGATAGTTATATAATCTAATTAAGTAATTACTTAATTACTTTATTAAAATATTAGTGAGGTATAGATGAATAGATTAGTAAAAGTATATAAAGCTATGGGGGATGAAACGCGATTTAATATATTAATGCTATTAGCTAGTAGAAATATTTGTGCTAAAGGTATATCAAAGCATTTAGATATAACAGAAGCAGCCGTTTCACAGCATATTAAGATTTTAAAAGAAGCAGAACTTATTACAGGATATAAAAAAGGTTATCATATCATGTATGAATTAAACAAAGATATCTTAACTGAAGCCCAAGAATTAATACAATTATTAATTATTCAGGATATTTCACAAATACAATCTAATTATTCTAGTGCAGATGTTAAAGTATGCAAATTAGATTGTAAATGGGTTAAGGGATGTTGTAATAAAGAAAAAGGAGAGTAAGTTATGAAAGTATGTTTTCCAATCCAAGAAAATGAAGGGATGAATAGTGTACCACATATGCATTTTGGTAATGCAAAAATGTTTTTAGTGGTAGATACAGATACCCTAACAACAAAGGTTATTAATAATGGTGATTTAGGTCACGAGCATGGAAAATGCCAGCCAATACAAGCATTATGCGGCGAAGTTGTTGATGCTGTTGTTGTAGGTGGAATTGGCCAAGGTGCAATTAATAAGTTGAATTCTATGGGAATAAAAGTATTTAGAGCAGAAACTGGATCAGTTAATGATAATATAGAGTTATATAATAAAAATTCATTAAAGGAATATGATAAACTTCATATTTGCAATCACCATAATTGTGGAGCTCACTAATAATTAAAGCCGTATTATTTTAGTACGGCTTTTTTATTTTGTTCATTTCAAAAGCATTGAGGTATGGGAAAATATGTAATATAATTCAAGTGTGGTATTTAAGGCATAATTATTTAGTTAATAAGAAGCTATATCTGATAATTTAGATATAGCTTCTTATAATATTTAAATATATTTTGTAGTATACTAAATTTAAACATATTAACCCATATAAGGAGGCAATATGGATAATTTTGTGTGCGAATTATGCAAACGACCAGGAATAGCTAAAGTAACTGAACATCATCTAATTCCTAGAGAGAAAGGCGGTAAATTGGGTGACACGGTATGGCTTTGTGAAGACTGCCATAGACAAATACATGCACTCTATAGTAATAAGGAACTTGCCATGCGATTAAATACACTGGCTAAGCTTGAAGAAGATGAAAAGATACTAAAATATTTAAAATATGTAAGAAAACAGCCTCCTACAAAAAAAGTAGCTATAAAAAAATCTAGAGAAGTACGTAAAAAATCTAAATGATTTGATATAAAAAAGTTTAGAGGTGAATTTATGATGTATAAAATTATGATTGTAGAAGATGATGAGAACCTTAGGGATAATATTAAGTATTTCTTAGAAGAAAGAGGTTATAATGTATATCTAGTAGAGGATTTTAAGAAGGTAGAAACTTTATACTTTTGTTTTATAGAAAGTGTTTAGCAAGAGGAAAAATAAGATGTTCTTAAAAGGTTGATAATAGAAGGAAAAAGCAGAATTTTTATAGAAATATTAAGTATTATTTAACGGGAAAGGGAGAATAAACGAAAAGATAATTAATAAATATTAAAAAGATATGTTGTTTACTCAACATATCTTTTTATATTAGGGGAAAAGATCAAGATATAAAATATACTTGAATTATTTATTGGTTATATATATAATAGAAAAAGTATTAGTATGGTGCCTTAAGAAATGTATAGTTTATTTAAGGTTAAAAGGGAATATGGTGTGAAGCCATAGCAGCCCCCACTACTGTGTAAGAGGATGAAACTGAAATGTTAATCCATTGAACCTGTATGGTTTGAGAAGGATTTCAGTAAGTAAGATGATTCTTAAGCCAGGAAACCTGCCATAACTTTATCGTGTTCTTCTTTGGGCGGAAGGAAAACAAGAAGGAGTAAAAATGAATAAATTTATTAAAAACATCTCAATGCTGCTATCGTGTGCAGTATTAACAGTAGGGCTAGTAGGATGCGGAAATGCTACAGCTGGAAAGGATAATGGAAACAGTAAAAACCAAGCTAGTGAAACATATCCAGTAACTATAACTGATTCTTATGGTAAGGAAATTACTATTGAAAGTGAACCAGAAAAAGTAATTTCAGTTGCACCGAACATAACAGAAATGATCTTTAAGCTTGATGCTGAAGATAAATTAGTAGGTAGAACTGATTATTGTGATTATCCAGAAGAAGTAAGCAATATAGAGTCAATTGGTACTTTAAGAACACCAGATATTGAAAAAATTATCAGTTTAGAACCAGATTTAGTTATCACTTCTACACATTTTGATGATGAAAATACAGCAAAATTAGAAGAAGCTGGTATTGATGTAGTAGGATTATACGAAGAATTCCAAGTAACTGGTGTATATGATATGTTAGAAACTTTAGGTACTGCATTAAACAAAACAGAAGAAGCTGAAAAAGCAGTATCAGAAATGAAGGATTCAATTAAAGAAACAACAGAAGCTGTTAAAGGCTTGACAGAGCCAACTGTATATTATGTTGTTGGATATGGTGATTCAGGAGATTATTCTGCTCCAGCAAATACTTTTGTAGGCGGTCTTATCAAACTAGCAGGTGGAAATAATATAGTACCTGAATCTGATAGCTGGTCATTTTCTAGAGAAGCATTATTAGAAGCAGATCCAGAAATAATCGTTGTTCGAGCTGGTCAAAAAGAAGACTTTATGAAGACACCAGGATATGAAGATTTAACTGCTGTTAAAGAAGGTAAGGTATATGAGATTGATAATAATTTAATTGATCGTCAAGGATATAGAAATGCTGAAGGCGTATCTGCATTAGCTAAGATATTCCACCCAGAAGCATTTTAACAATAGGAGGAAAACATAGTGAAAGAAAGGAAAAGAAGAAATAATACTTATATATGTTTTTTAATTCTTTTTTTGCTCTCTTGTATTGTAGTTTCTGTATCTGTAGGTTCAGCATCAATATCAATAAAGGATAGTTTTAAAATACTATTTTCTAAAATTCCCTTTATAAATGATTTGATTGATACTACAGAAATCAAGCATGTATATGAAATAATTATTTGGAAGGTGCGTTTACCAAGAATATTGCAGGCTGCCCTGGTTGGGGGAGCCCTTGCAATGGTAGGATGCACCTTTCAAGCAGTATTTAGGAATTCTTTAGCAGATCCACATATACTTGGTATTTCATCAGGAGCTGCATTGGGAGCAACAATTTCAATTTTATCAGGAATAACCTTTAGTTTTTTAGGTATAGGAATTACTAGTATTTTAGCATTTTCCGGTGCATTATCTGCTGTAGTGCTTGTATATAATATTGGAGGGTTAGGTGGGAGAACAGCAGTGACTAATCTTCTGCTTACAGGTACTGCAATA
>CAKVNP010000278.1 GCA_934777095.1 uncultured Clostridium sp.
TAGCTAGCTTAATTTTAGCTAAAAAAAGACAACAAAGGCAAAGGAGAAATCAAAAATGAGAATGTATGATTTAATTATGAAAAAGAGAAAAGGCCATGAATTGACAACAGAGGAAATAGAGTTTTTTGTAAATGGATTTACTGAAGGACAGATTCCAGATTATCAGGTATCAGCATTGCTAATGACTATGTTCTTTAATGAAATGACTAAAAGGGAAACTGCTGATTTAACAATGGCTATGGTTAATTCTGGTGATAAGGTTGATTTAAGTAAAATTAAAGGTATTAAGGTAGATAAGCATTCAACAGGCGGGGTTGGAGATAAGACATCTATTTGTTTAACTCCTCTAGTTGCTTCATTAGGAGTTCCTGTAGCAAAAATGTCTGGTAGAGGCTTAGGACATACCGGTGGAACTATCGATAAGCTAGAAACATTTAAAGGATTTTCAGTGGAATTAACTGAGGATAAGTTTATCAATGATGTAAATGATATTAACATAGCAATTATGGGACAAAGTGGTAACTTAGTGCCAGCTGATAAAAAGCTTTATGCACTAAGAGATGTTACTGCAACTGTAGATAATACAGCATTAATTGCATCAAGCATAATGAGCAAAAAGATAGCATCAGGTGCGGATGCCATAGTTCTAGATGTAAAAGTAGGCGATGGTGCATTTATGAAGACACCAGAAGATGCAGAGGTTTTAGCTAAGGAAATGGTTGATATAGGTAAAAATGTAGGCAGAAAGACAATTGCAGTTATTTCTGATATGGATCAGCCATTAGGTTTTGCTATTGGTAATGCACTTGAAGTAATGGAAGCAATAGAACTATTAAAAGGTAATGGACCTGCAGATCTTTTAGAATTAACACTTACTATGGGTGCTAATATGCTTATATGTGCTAATAAAGCAGATACAGTGGAAGAAGCTAGAAATCTTTTAATGGAAAATATAAATAATGGGCAAGGGCTGAAAAAGCTAAAGGAATTTGTTAGTGCCCAAGGTGGAGATACAGCACCAATCGATGATTTTAGCAAATTCCCACAAGCTAGATTTGTTGAGCCAGTATTAGCAGAAAAAGATGGATTTATTACAAAAATAAATGCAGAAGCTATGGGGCTTATTGCTATGGAATTAGGAGCAGGAAGAGCTACTAAGGAAAGTGTTATTGATTTAGCTGTTGGAATAGTTTTAAATAAGAAACGTGGTCAAGAAGTTAAAAAAGGTGATGTATTAGCATATATACATTCAAATGATGAAAGTAATATTAATAAAACTAAAAAGAATATCTTGAAAAATATGATTATTGAAGATGAGTATAATCAAAACATACCTTTAATTTACAATGTAATAAGTTAATAAATGAGGAGCTGATTTATGCTCTTTACTAAAAAATATGATAAGAGGAAATTATATTTCTTTTTATCATATTTTTATTTCTTTTGGTAACAATAAGCTTGAGAGGAGGAAAAGAGATGAATAAGTGTTTTAAAAAGTCAATTTCTTTAATGCTTTTATTTTTTTCAGCATTTCCAGCTGTAGTAAAGGCTGATATAGGTGAACCACTAGATGAAAGCGCACCATATTATGAAGAGTTATCAGAAGATGTATTTGAAGAAGGAATAAATGTTGATGCAAGGTCAGCTTTATTAATTGAGCCTAGTAGTGGGACAGTACTATTTGAAAAAAACGCTGACGAAAAGTTTGCACCAGCATCAGTAACAAAAATAATGACTATGCTATTAGCAATGGAAGCTATAGATAGTGGAAAGATAACTTTAGAAGATAAGATAGTCTGCAGCGAAAATGCCAAGAAGATGGGTGGAAGCACAATGCTTCTAGATACAGGTGAAGTCAGGACTGTAGAAGATATACTAAAAGGTATTGCAATCGCTTCAGGAAATGATGCAGCAGTGGCAATGGCAGAATTCTTAGGTGGAACAACTGAAAACTTTGTTGGAATGATGAATAAGAGAGCTCAAGAATTAGGAATGGTAAATACTAATTTTAAGAATTGTAATGGATTACCTGAAGCAGGACATTTAACTACTGCAAGGGATATTTCAATAATGTCAATGGAATTATTAAAGCACCCAACAATTTTAAAGTATTCCGGAACATATATGGAAACAATATCTGAAGGGCGTAAAGCTCCAATCGAATTAGTTAATCACAATAAATTAGTTAGATTTTTTGAAGGTTGTGATGGTTTAAAAACCGGATATACAGAAGAAGCAAAATACTGCATTTCAGCTACAGCTTGCAGAGATGGAGTAAGAATGCTTAGCATTATCATGGGAGCACCTACTTATAAAGTAAGAAATAGGGATGCCAGCATGTTGATGAATTTTGGATTTTCTAAATATGAAGGCAAGAAGATTTATGCTAAGGATGATGATGTAGAAAAGATCTTCCTAGGCAAAAACACTGATAGATACTTTATTGCTAAGGCAAAAGCAGATATATCAGTTGCTATAGAAAAAGGAAGCACAGTAGAACCTGAAAATAAGATTATTTTGGATGAATTAAAAGATTCATATAAAGAAGGAGAAGTTATCGGTAAATGTGAAGTATACTTAGGTGATAAGAAGATGGGTGAAGTTGAACTTTATGCAGATAGAGATGTTGAAAAAGCAGGTTTCTTAGATAATATTAAGTATAATGTTAAGCATTTATTTAGAAAGAGCGTATAAATCTTTTAGCTATAGTAAGTAATACTTGCTATAGCTTTTTTATCTGTTATATAATTTTATAAAAGGGGGATATTTATGAAAAGAAGGCTATTATTAGTAGTAATACTTTCTGCTTTATTTTTATGTGGATGCGCTAGTGGCGATGAAGTAGATTTAAATTTTATACCAAGTACTAAGGAAAATGTTGAAGAAGAAAAAGTATACACTTCTTTTAAGGCATTGGGAAAGAGTTATAATCAAAATAAAGATATAAAAGCTTTATCTTTGCAAGATGAAGTTTATAATAGACAAAATTTTAATTATGGAGAATACAAAGAAGCTGATTTTGCTTATGATTTAGTTACAGCATATTTAAGTGGTGATGCTTCTATCTATGATTATTTAATCAGCCATGACGAAAATGGACATGCCGTTTCAATTAGTGAAGAATCTAAGGAAAGACTCGCTAAAGCACTTAATTCTTTAAAAGTACAAATGGGTGCTGAAGATGAAAATGCTCCAATATATTTCTATATGAGTACTATAATTTATGAAGGTCAGGAAGCGGGGGCTATTTCTTTAAGAGTGCAGGGAAATATCTCATTAGTAGAAGGGTATTATCAATCATTGGCAGATTATACGGTAACTGTTTATCAAGTAAATGATGAATTTAAAGCAGAAATATTATAACTATAATGAATAAAGCGCTAAATAAATAGATATAATAAAAAAATATATGAAGAATAATAGAATATTCTGTAAAAGTTCTTTTATTGTAACGGTTAAAGTGGTAAAATCAGGATAGGATTTTTAATTAATTTAAAAACGAGGAGTGGTATGAGAAGATGTCAGTATTGAAAAGATTTACAGACATAATGTCATCAAATATTAATGCTTTATTGGATAAAGCAGAGGATCCAGTTAAAATGGCTGATCAATTAGCTAGAAATTTAACTAGTGATTTAGGGAAGGTTAAGGCAGAAACTGCTTCTGTAATTGCAGAGGAAAAACGTAGCAAGAGAGAATTAGATGAATGTCAAGCACAAGTAGATAAGCTTATGACATATGCAAAAAAAGCTGTTGAGGCGGGGAATGATGATGATGCTAGAAAATTCTTAGAAAAGAAGGCACAAGTATCTGAAAATCTAACAGCATTACAAAAAAAGTATGATGTAGCAAAGGCAAATTCAGAAAGAATGCGTGAAATGTATGATAAGATTTCTGAACAATTAAGCGAAATAAATGCAAGAAAATCAGCTATTAAAGCTAAAATGGCTACTGCAAAAATGCAGAGCAAAATTAACAGTTTAGGAAGTGCAATGG
>CAKVNP010000279.1 GCA_934777095.1 uncultured Clostridium sp.
GTTGTGAGTTTCATTTTTAAACATCACTAAGTATTCTTCATTACCCTTATCAGTTTCTATGTTTACCTTAATTGAACATGCATTAATTTCATCTGAAAGGTCTAAATCTTCTAAAAGATTTTTCTTTCTCATTTCTTTCATAACAATTACTGCTATATCCATTAATGTCTGATCTCTATCAGTTTCACCATACACGAAATCTCTTGACTTTAAATATGCATTATAAGATTTTATTAAAGGTTCATTTAATTTTCCTTCTTCAATATATATTTCTTCCAATGCCGTTGAGAAAGTAGTATGCCTGCAGTGGTCTGACCAATAAGTATCTATAACCTTAATTTCCGTAATGCTAGGATCTCTTTCCTCATTTTTAAAGTAATCTCTAATCATTAGTAAATCATCAATACTCATAGCTAAACCATTTTCTTGATGGAATGTACTTATTTCTGCTTCAGTCTTATTAATAAAACCATTTAATACTTCAACGTCTTTTGGCTGACTTAATTCTGAAGATAACTCCTTGCTATAAACTTCAACTTCTCTTGAGTCTACAGGATTTATATAGTATTTTTTTATCTTTTCTATATCCTCTGAAGATAACTTACCTTTCAACACTATTACCTTTCCTGACTTAACTTCGATATGTTCACCTGCAGTCATTAAACTAAAACATTCAGCAGCTGAGTCAGCTCTTTGATCATACTGTCCTGGTAAAAATTCCACTGCAAAAGCAATTTCATCTTCTGTCATAGGTATCTCACCTTCGTAAACATTATCTACATTCTTTTCAGAAAAAATTGTATATATTGACTTTTTATATGACTCTTCGTCTGTCTTCCCTAAAATATACTTATTAATAAGTCTTACCTTTTCTAAAGCATCGATTTGAAGATTTGTCTTAAAATCATCTAAAAGACTTTTACCTTCAACATTAAAACCATCTTTTTTCTCTACAAAAATACTTTTTTCCCCTAACATAACTTACCTCCAATAAAGTTCTGCCCTTTCTTTATTTTCCGAATATTAATTATATTTTTTTATTTATTTTTCGTTATATTAAAATAATAACAATGTATATAACCTTTGTCAACGATATTTTGTTCCTTTTTAATCCAATTATTCTTATTTTCACGAACATTTTTCTTTTCTATAATATAATGATATGAAATAACTAAAACAATATTCTTTATTTAATGAATTTAATAAATATTTTATATTTCTCACTTTAATTTCTACCTTTAATAGTATTTTTTGTCACAATTTGAAATAATAATCAACTTGTTAAAATAAAAAAATGCCGCCTGCCTAAGCATGCGACAAAGAAACCTACGTAACCCTTTAAGGTCATTATTATTCTACACTAATTCAATAATAAATATTCCTATTTTTTTATTTAATTAAAATTATATTCAGTTACAATACTATCACGACCTGTTACCAAGTCATTATAATATTCATAAAATGATAAAGCTAAAAAGCTGCCAGTTATATTATATATATTATTGTATCCTAAATTCTGTAGTGCTAAAGCAGCATTATAACTTCTTTGTCCAGTTCTGCAATGTAAATAAACCGGCCTATCCTGAGGAATTTCATCTACTCTATTTCTTAATTCACTTAACGGAATATTTATTGCATCTTTAATATGTCCTCTATCATATTCCATTCTTTCTCTTACATCAATAATACATGCATTTTGATTAACTAGTTCTCTTACTCCATCCACTTGAACTTGTTTAAAATCCCCATTTAATAAATTACATCCTACATATCCTGCATAGTTAACTATATCTTTAGCTGTACCAAATGTAGGTGCATAACAAAGTTCTAAATCTCTTAAAGAATCAACTGTCCCTCCAAATTTAATAGCTGTTGCAATAACATCTATTCTTTTAGTAACATCTCCTTTGCCAATAGCTTGTGCCCCCAATATCCTTCCTGTTGGTACTTCAAATAAAAGTTTAAAGTGCATTGGATTTGCTGATGGCATTATACCAACACTATCAGACATTATTATTCTTACAACATCATAATTAATGTTCATCTTATTAACTTTTATTAATGATTCATTTAATCCTGTAGAAGCTCCATTATAGCCAAATACCTTTATAGCAGATGAACCGATATACCCATTATTTATTCCGGGTTTATTATTGATATTATCTGCTACTGATCTTCCCTGCTTAAGTGCCGGACCTGCTAAAGATAGCTTCATTTTAGATGAAGTAAGAGTATTATATACTTCAATTGCATCACCTATTGCGTAAATATCCTGATCATTGGTCTTATAATTCTTATCTGTATCTATTGCACCTGTTTCACCGATTAAAAGCCCAGCGTTTTCTGCTAAATCAATTTCAGGAGCAACGCCAATAGCCATAATTACAGCTTCTGCATCTATTTTCTTTCCTGATTCTAAAATCACTTTATTTTCAGCAAAGGCTATTACTTTATCATTTACTATCAAATCAATTCCATTATCGATGATTTCTTTATTTAATATTTGAACCATGTCATAATCAAAAGGTTTTAAAATCTGCTCTGTTGCTTCTATTAACGTAACATTAAATCCTGCTTTTTTAAGATTTTCAGCTGTTTCAACACCAATATAACCGCCGCCTACAACTGCTATATTTTTGGTTGTCATTTTTTCTATAAAACTATCTAACCGTTTTACATCTACCACATTTTTTATCGTAAAAATATTTGCTTTTTCAATACCTTTTATCTTAGGAACTATAGCTTTTGCTCCTGGTGACAAAATAAGCTTATCATACTTTTCAGTAGTAATTTCCCCGGAAATATTATTTTTCACCTTAACTTCTTTATTTTTTCTATCTATTGAAATAACTTCTGAATTAACCTTTGCAATTATATTGTATTGAGCTAAAAACTTTTCCGGGCTCATCAACACTAATTTATCAGCATTTTCTATCATTCCACTGAAATGATAAGGAAGTGCACAATTAGAAAATGATACATGAGGCCCTTTTTCAAACATTATTATTTCATCCTCTTCACTATTTCTTCTAAGCTTTGCTGCCGCAGAAGCACCTCCTGCAACTCCACCTACTATTAATATCCTTCTCTTCATTTTTCTCTTCTCCTAAATACAATAACTATTTTCTATTTACACCAACATATGATCCATATCCACCTGAAACATTAATAACTTTATATCCATCCTTCGCTAATGAGCTGCATAATCTTGAACTTCTTGCACCTGATTGGCAAAGTAAATAATATTCTTTTTCTTTATCTAAATACTTTTCAGGATCTGCTAAAATCTTTCCCATAGGAATATTTTTAGCTCCTTTTATACTTCCACCCTTATATTCATCTTCTTCTCTTATATCAATAAGCTGAATTTTACCTATTAGTGAATCCAAATCATTAACATTAATTACCGCTTCATCATTTCTTTTAAAAAAACTAAACATTAAACATACCTCCTAAAACTTAGTGTTTAAATATACTCTTATCATATCCCTAAAAAAATAATAGATACGTGATAACATCACGTATCCATTATTTTTTATAATAATTCTTTTAAATTTTTTATTATTGTTATTTTCCCTCTATTTAATTTTATATAGCCTAACTTCTCCATATTTTTCAGCTTTCTGCTTACACTTTCCCTAGTTGAATCTATATTAAAACCTATTTCACTTTGCTTTATTTTTATTTCATTGCTATTTTGGCTCATTAAAAAATTAATTAATCTCTTTTCTACTGAATCATATTTAATTTTTTCCTTATTGCTTACTACAATATTCAATTTTTCATAAATATCTTTATACATATATTCGATAGATAAATACTTTCCTTCTTCTATTTTCTTATAAATAGCATTTGACTTTATTCTCCCATCATTCTTTAAATCTATCTCTTTTAATATTGGATATGCAGCAAAAAACTTTTCAATATTTTGTAATTTGTTTTCTTTCATTATATACCTCAAAAAATGTAAATATTTATTTTTATTATACCT